>JAGWHU010000005.1 GCA_028866575.1 Candidatus Micrarchaeota archaeon
TTGAGGTATGTTGACGTTCGTCCACGGTTTACCAACCGCTGGTTTATATCTCTCCAATTCCTAAGGTCGTTCATGTTTGTCGCCAAAACAAACATGCCTGGGGGTTTCTATAAACCCCTAGGAAATAGTGGAATTATTGGACACAGGCTTTGCGCCCGAAGCTGCACGATAAGCTTATATATTATAATCGCCGCAAGCATTTGATGTGGTAATATGTCGATGAGCGCAGGGTTCGGCTTCAAGAGAGATTTTACAATATCAAAAAAGGGAATAGAAATCGAGGGAAAGACCAACCCGACCCTGGGCGAGTTGAAGCGTCTCGTGCGTGAGGGCATCCACGGACAGGAAAATACCGTTCTCGTGGCGGTAGATGTCGGAAATTTCAGGAACCCGAGGGAAGTTACAAAGGCGATGTCGATAACCTTTTCGGGAAACGGGATGGTAGAAGTAGATGGCAAGCAAGTAAATACGACAGAGGAGCTGATGTCCAATATGGACGGCCTGAGCTTTTCGTACAGGAGGCCGAGAGGAATACAGGAAAGCGCGGCAGGCAGGCTGAAGAACCTTGCAAGGAAACACAGTTGAAGCATTTTGTTTTTACTGATTTTACAACTAGCAATAAATACGTTAACCCCTAGTATTATCTAGTGGGAAAATGCCAGTCCTTGAGCTTAAAGGCGTGAATTCGGGCTATAACGGGAATGCCGTAATACATGGCATAAGCTTCACCTCGAAGGAATCATCAGTATATGTTGTACTCGGGCCCAACGGCGCAGGCAAGACAACGCTTTTCAGGACGATAGCTGGCATATTGGAGCCCTTATCAGGCAAGATTCTGCTTAATGGCAAGGATATAAGCTCCTCGAAGGAGCTTAGAAGCAGCATAAACTACCTATCGCACTACAACGCGCTTCCGGAAGAGATGACAGTGCATAATGCGCTCAAATTCTACTCCGACATGGAGGGCGGAGATCCTGAGAAGGTTATAAAACTGTTGGATCTTGATGAACTCAGGGACAAGAAAGTCTCTGACCTTTCGCAGGGGCAGAAGAAGCGCGTGTCGATAGCAAAGGTATTCCTCAGGGACAGGGACATATACCTGCTGGATGAGCCAACCGCAAACCTTGATCCGGGGCTATCCAAGGAAATTAGGGATATAATACTGAAGCTTAGCAAGGACAAGCTCGTACTCTATTCGTCGCACAATCTTTACGAGGCGACCGACATAGGGACCAACCTAATCCTGATAAAAGGAGGGAAGCTTGCCATGTTCGACAAGATAGCAAATGTGAGGTCCAGTAATTACAGGGTAGGCATTAGGGCGTCCAAGGACATTACCAGGATAGTTGACGCGAAGAAGGATGCTAGCGGCTATTACATAATGACTGTGTCAAACCCCGAGGAGGCCGGAGTGGCCCTCAAAAAGATCATAGAGAAAGGCATACTAGTGACAGAGATGAGGGAGATGGACAACCCGCTGCAGGAGCTTTTCGGGAAGGATGGGAAGTGAACTTATATGCCGGTAAAAGAGAATGGGAAAAAGGGAATTATGGACGCTCCGACGCTTGTCACTGCCAGGAGGGCGTTCGGCATCTCAAAGACATATGTAGCTGCGACAATTTTCATGTCGGTGCTTGCGATTGCCCTGTGGGGCAGTGTCATGTACATAAACGTCAACACCAACACTTCCAACAGCACCATATCAAACACTTTGGCAGTCAATACTGTAGCAAGCAATGCGATACTCACCGGCAAGAGCTCCAAGGCAGGCTCTGGGGTGCCGCTGCTGGCCTTGCCGCTCGATATGATCCCGGTAGTTATGCTTCTAACCCCGGTGGTGCTGCTCTTTGTCTACGACAAGAATAACGGCGTGCTGGAGTATATGCTATCGTTGGGAATGACGCAGCGCGACATATACATGCGATATCTAAAAGCGGCGCTGCTGCTCGTATTTATATTCGAAATATTATTTGTTACGGTTGATTTTGCGTACGGCTATTTATTGTACGGAGCAGGCGCTGTTGCGACAATCATCCCCATCCCGTTGCTCGCAATTCCTTTTTCGTTAGCCATAACTGCATTCATGATTATGGCCATGATGGCGTTCAGCGCGCTGCAGAAAACAAGGGCAGGAAGCAACCAGCCCCTTGGCCTGCTTGTAGGAGTTCTCAGCACAGTCCCAGCTTATCTGGTGCCGTTCGTAGTTCCGTTCGCGATAGGCGTATATGTAGATCTGGGAATCGCGGTTGCCATAGCCGCAGTTGCGTTGGTTTTCCTGATGTATTCGGATAAACTCATAAGGAACGAGAAGCTGCTGCCGTGACATTCATCCGGGAATTTATTATCCGGTTATGCTTCCAGGCTTGGTGCCTGAAGACCCTTTTAAAAGACTTTTTGGTCAGGGTATTTTTTTTAACGTCGGTTTCTCTCTGCAAGTGCCTCTAAAGGCTTATATATTGTGAATTTCGTAATATTTATGTGATATAAATGGCAACACAACAGACTACAAATAATAGGTATTCTAGCTTGCTGCTTGAAATCGCAAACGAAACAGGTGACAGAGATACTTTGAATAAGATAGTTGCGACTCTTATTGTTAGGCCCGGACCCAGAACTACTGAAGATGTGAGTATATTAAAGGCAGCTCTTGGTAACAAATCAATAGGTGATAGCACTGTAAGGATTGCTAAACAAGTTGAAGAGGGCAAAGGATCTGCGAGAAATGATGAGATATGCGATATTATTTCAAAGCAACTGGCCATGGTCTTGAGGAGGGAGGAAAATACAATGGATAGTCAGGGCTGTTGGTATTGAAAACCTACAAAATAAGAATGTTACTCAAGAGTTTTTGACATATATTACTAAAGAAAGGTTTATATATAAAAGTAAGACAACAACTAAAAGTAAGGCATAAATATCTTTTCTTACATTATAATATAGTGAGACCATGGAAACCGTAACTGTATCTTCAAAAGGGCAAATAGTCATACCTGCTAGATTAAGAAGAAGAATGAGACTAAAAACGAAAGATAGGCTAATCATAGCAGAGGAGAAAGGTGGCATATTACTCAAACCAATTGTAAAGCTTTCAACTATGTTAGGAAAATACAAGATACCTAGTGGAACAACAGCACTTCAAAATATGAGGGCAGAAGACGACAAGGCCTGGATTGCTCGCATCTTGGCAATGGAGAAGAAAGTTAAGAATTAGGTGATTAAGTGAGGTATCTTTTTGACACTTCGTCATTGATCGCCTTTTTTAATGAAGAGAAAGGAGCTGATTTTGTTAAAAAGCTTCTTGAAGGCATAGAACATGGGGTTTCAGAAGGTTTTGTAAGCACTATTACTTTAACTGAGCTTTTTTATATTTTTTACGCCAAGACCAAAGGTTCAACAGCTAAAGACGTAATAGAAACAATCGTAAAATCTAAACTTAAGATACTCCCAGTAGACATAAGTACCTCACTTTTGGCTGGAAAGTACAAAACCAGAGCAATACCCCTTGCAGATGCTCTTATAGCAGCAAATGCAAGCGAGGTTGAGGCAAAAGTTGTAACAGATGACCCTCACTTTTCAAAAACTGATGTAGAAATAGTAAATTTTAGAGGGCACTAAGCAGGGGAATTGGACATTTCTACAGGAGCTTGAATCCCCTTGTGAACTGGTCTATATCTGATGCCTTCCATGGGCCTATGCCAAGCGCCGTTTTTGTGCCGGGAGGGAGCTGCGTTAGTCCGGCGTCGCTCACAAGAGCGCACGGTATTTTCTTGTATTCGAAGGCCTTGTAGAGCTTGGACAATGATTCCTCGTCGCTAACCTTCAGGACTATCTTCTTCTCTCCCGTATCGAGCCATTCCTTCGCAACGCCCCTGTCTGATTTTTCAGCCTCGAAATAGCTCATCAGCGACGCATGCGCCACCTGCGCCGCAGTCTTTCCCCTGCTCATCTCTATGTCCGTCCTTACGATTATTACCTGCTTTATCTCCTCCTTGAGCATGAAAACATTCCAATATTGATTTATAGATTAATAGCGCAACAATATAATTAATACTGGTGCTCTGTTGCTTGGCGATAAGGAATCCCGTTTGGTAAAGGGCCTTCTGAAAAGATTCTACGAGGCTAGGGCTAACATAGCCCCAAGAAACGTGGCAAGGAGGGAGTTCGGCTTCGGCGACTTCGAAAGGAAGATATCATACAGGCATTACAGCTTCAAGGACGAGGCTTCGCTCAGGTCTTATCTTGTGAAGGAAGCGCCCGCATTCGTCTCCTATTCCTTTGCGGAATACGAAAGGCCTGACGGAAGGCCCATGGAAAGCAAAAAGTGGCTAGGCGGCGACCTCATCTTCGACATAGATGCGAGCGACCTGAACCTCAAGTGCAAGAAGGAGCACTCAAGCTCGTGGGTATGCGGCAAATGCCTTGACGGGGCAAAGGAGGAAACCACAAAGCTTATCGAGGACTTCCTGATCCCTGATTTCGGCTTTTCCGAGAAGGAGATAAGCGTGAATTTCAGCGGCAACCGCGGCTACCACATACACGTATACAACGAGATGACGTTCAAGCTAGACAGCAATGCAAGGAAGGGCATAGGCGACTACATAACGGGCAACGGCATACAGCTCAACTCTTTCTTCCCGACGCTAGGTAGGAGGGGCGTCAGGCTTGACGGCCCTAAACCAACAGATTACGGATGGGGGGGCAAGCTTGCAAACGGGGTTATAAAGGCGCTGGGAGAGGGAACAAGCGGCCTGATGGATTTGGGAATTGACAAAAGGACAGCGGAGATGCTGACAAGAAAAAGCGCTGAGATACGCCTTGGCATAACAACAGGCAACTGGGACAAGATAAACATACCGAAAAAGGCGGAGTTCTGGGGCAACGTATTGAAAAGAATAGCCATAAGGCAGAGCGATGCCATAGACAAGAACGTCAGCACCGACATCTATCATCTTATAAGGCTTCCGGAGACCATACACGGCGACACCGGGCTGGTAGCAAGGGGCGTGAAATCGTTGAAAGACCTGGATAGGTTCGAACCAATGAACGACGCGATAGCGTTTGATGACGAGCCAGTATCGGTAAGCGTTGATAACGCGCCCAAGTTCGTCATGCGCCACAAAGAATTCGGGCCGTATTCAAACAGCACAGTGACATTGCCGCGGTACGCCGCTGCGTACTTGATGCTCAAAAGGCTGGCGCACCTCGCCTGATCATATTTTCGTATGGTCGAATGAGAGGTTTATCGACTTTATGTGCATGTTAGATATGGGCGCATATTTCAGGTCTATCCTGTTATCCTTGAAGAAGAGGAAGTCCTCGAGGTCGTGCCCCTCAGTCCTGAACCTGTAATCAAGGGGCGTCTTTATGTAGCACACCGCCAGCCCGGAGTATGCGCACCTGGTTTCAAGGGGCTTTGCGTTCCTGAGCTCCTCGTCGGTGTAAGCTTCGTAATTCCCTGGATCGCCTTTCACGATCGTATTTGATATCTTGCCTGTATTGCCGTCTATGCTCCGGCAATTTGTTGTAAAGGACGCGCCGATCCTTTCCGCTTCCGTTATGTATCCTGCGATCCTCTTTGGATCCTCCATCAGCACCATGTCCGAATCAAGCCAGAACATGTACGCTTCATTTTCCCCGGGGAACATCTCCCTTATCGCATCTATGCACTTCTGCCTCGTGTTCGCCAACCCGGTTCCCGTTTGCGCGTTGAGCAGGAATCTCCTTTTCAGTATCGAGGCAACGCCCATCAGGTCCATAACGCTTTTCGGCACGGCCCTTCCATCGTGCGTCGGCATTGACAGTATGAGGCATTCGCCTGATTTCGCCATATGGCAATATTCCAAACGCATCTACTTAAATTTATTTGAATGCAAGGGGCATACGTCTTTAGACGTACGGTAAAAAAGCCTATAAATACAGGAAAAGCCCAATTTGCTTGGTGGGAAAGGTCGCGCTGGCATATGAGTCATTCCTGACAACGCTAGAAGGGGTTGCATCGGTTAACTTCTTCTAAAAGTTGTCAGTGATAGGCTTTTTATCCTTTCCATGGACAAATTTATACGATGAGAGGATGGCTGACAGGATACTGGTACTTGCGGTAGATATCGACAACGACCTGTACAGGAAGACGAAGATAACAGGTCCGGTCATTGGCAGGTCCGACAACCTGAAGGCAGCCGCAGCCCTAGCCCTTGCAGATCCGCAGGATACAGATGCCAACACGATGTTTGAAGCGGTTAGGAAATACGACGAGCTCAAGTCGCAGGGGAATTCTGCAAACATAGCCACTGTTACAGGGGCGGAGAAGGAGGGCTACGTCGCGGACACTGAGCTCGTAAGGCAGGTAGAGATGGTACTGGAAAGGCTCAAGAGCGACGTCTGCGTGCTCGTAACCGATGGGAGTAGCGACGAGAGGGTGCTGCCGCTGCTTAAGAACAGGATAAAGGTCAACAGCGTGGACATAGTGCGTATGAAGCAGGCGCCTGGCCTGGAGAACACGTACTTCACCATATTGGAGAAGCTCAAGGAGCCTCACTATTCAAGGATAGTCTTCGGCATACCTGCCGTGCTGTTCATATTGTTCGCTGCAAGCTACTACTTCAACTTCGGCTGGCAGCTCCCGGTTGCGCTGATAGGAATATACCTGATAACCAAGGCGTTCGGCCTCGAGGATGCGCTCATAAACTCCTTCAGGGGGCTAGGCTTCAGCGTTGAAAGGCTGAGCTTCGTGTTCTACATAGGCTCTATAATATTCTTCGCGATAAGCCTGATAATAGCGTATGGCACCTATTCGGCAACGCTTGCAACGACAAGCAACTCGCTCATACTGGGGTCGCAGGCCGTCGAGGGGTTCCTTACCCTGTTCCCGGTGAGCCTGGTGCTCTACCTTGTCGGGAGGGTCATAGACCTTGAGAACAAGCGCATGCGCTACAGGGCGATATCGCAGGGCACATACGTGGGCTACTCGATAATAGCGATAGCAATGCTTTACATCGCCTCTTCCTGGATGGTGGGGCAGATATACTTCTGGGAATTCCTGGTGCTCAGCATGGCTGCGCTCCTTGCCGGATACGGGCTCTCGCTGTTCAGCGCATTCCTGAAGAGGAGGGCGATAAGGCATGCAAAGATAAAGGACAAGCGCGTGATAAACGACATAGGGGCATACATAGGCAGGATAACAGACATAGACTCCAAGCGCGGCTTCATATTCGTCAAGACTGACTACGGCAGCGTCATAAAATACGACGTCGACAGGATAACCGGGGTTTCGGACAGGGTAGTGATAAGGTAATCGTGTTTTTATATTGTGCGTTGCAAATTATGAACACTCGGAACTGCGCGGCAATCCGTTTTGCTGGAAAACCGTATATGTGAGTGTAAATCGCCAAAAGAAAGGTTTAAATTCATGCACGGCTATAATAATAAGAACATTGTCCTTCATGAGCTGATAGGTCTTGAGGCCGTTGTAATAGACTGCTCTGACCGCTCACAGATAAAAACAAGAGGAAAAGTAATAAACGAGACAAAAAACCTTCTATATCTGAGGCATGGTTCGAAAATAAGCAAAGTAGTTAAGAAAATCTCCAAGTTCAGGTTCACCCACAACGGCAGCAGCTTTGTAGTGGACGGAAAGGAGATAAATTTTAGAGCGCATGAGCGCACCGAGAAGGCGCTTAAGTTCTACAAGAGAAGATCTCTGAAGTGATTGTTTGGAATGCAATGATCCTAAATGCCCGGTGCACGGGATGCTTAAGACTAGGGGCAACGAGGTAGAGGGCATAGTGGTAAGCGACAGGGCGAAGAAGACGGTAATAGTCGAGCACGCATACACAACCTTCCTCCACAAGTACGAGAGGTCGCTCAGGAAGACATCGAGGATTGCGGCTTACAACCCGGAATGCATAAGCGCAAAGACAAGGGACACAGTGCTAATATCGGAGACGAGGCGGCTCAGCAAGACAAAGTCGTTCGTAGTGACAAAAATAATAAAGAGAGCTGAATAGAAATGAAGGGCCTGTCAACAAAGATATCAAGAGTCATGGTACCCGGGACTGTACTCAGGTGCGCGGACAACAGCGGCGCAAGGACCCTGATGATAATAAACAGGATAGGCAAGGGCGGGGGGAGGAAGGGAAGGTACTCCAGGTCTGGCCTCGGGGACGTGGTCATAGCAAGCGTAAAATCAGGCACCCCGCAATACGTGAAGAAGAAGGTAAGGGTCATGATAATAAGGCAAAAGTCCCCGATAAGGAGGGCTAACGGCATGCGCGTGAGGTTCGAGGACAATGCAGGCATACTCGTGACGGATTCGAACCTTGCAGTGGGCACAGAAGTCAAAGGAGCAATGGCAAGGGAGATAGTAGAAAGGTACGTGAAGCTCGCAGGGATAGCTTCCAGGGTGATTTGATGATAAGGAGCAGCAAGCCTAAAAGGCAGCGATTCTTCAGGTTCAATGCGCCGCTGCACGTGAGGCAGCATTTCCTGCATTCGCACATTGACAAGCAGCTCAGGAAGAGGCTTAGCATCAAGAGGTCTGCGGTGCAGATATCAAAAGGGGATACGGTAAAGGTAATGGCAGGCAAGAACAAGGGCAAGAGCGGCAAGGTCATAAGGGTGAACCTAAGGACAGGCAAGGTGAGCATAGACACGTTTACGAAGAAAAACGCCAAGGGCAAGGAGTTCAACATACCCATAAGCGCCAGCAGCGTTTACATAACGGAACTGAACCTCAACGACAAGGTAAGGGCCGCGAAGCTGAACGTGGCTAGGGTCGTTTCCAAGCCCGAGGTAAAGGAGGCAAAGATCGAGAAGAAGCCCGAAGAGGAGACCAAGGAGGCAAAGCCGGTGCAGCAGCATGCGCCACACACTATGAGTGAAACGCTAAAAAAATGATATCATGGCAAAAAAAGGTAGTAGCAGTCACATAAAGAGGCTCGACGCGCCAAAGTACTTCGCGATACACAGGAAGGAGCACAAGTACGTGATAAAGCAGAATCCTGGGAGGCACACGCTCATGAAATCGGTGGCGCTTTCGCTGCTTGTAAACAAGATGGAGCTTGCGGGGACAAGATCCGAATCCAACAGGATAATAGGCGAGGGCAACATAAGCGTGAACGGCAAACAGGTAAGGGAGCCAAAGTTCCCGGTCGGGCTCAATGACGTTATAAGCGCTGCGGAAAGCACCTACATGATCGGGATCGACAGGAAGGGGCACGTGCAGCTTGAAAAGATGGACAAGCCCAAGGCTCAGGTTTACAAGGTCATAGGCAAGTACATGAGCAAGGGCAAGCAGATAATGCTCAGGCTTCATGACGGGAAGTCGATAAAGGGAAGCGCTGATGCGAAGGTGAACGATTCGGTAATGCTATCAAACGGCGGTATCTCCAAGGTGATGAAGCTTGGGATCGGATCGCGATGCGAGGTCATAGACGGGGTGCACGTCGGCACAATAGGCACCATCAAGGGCATAAGCGAGGGCAACATGCACAAGCAGAAGTCGGTGAGCGTGGAGCCGCAGAGCGGCGAGCAGTTCGAGACGCTAGTCAAGAACATAATAATAGTGGAATGATTCAGATGGATCACAAGAACGTAATGCAGGAGGTGATTATAAGCAAGGTAGTCATAAACATAGGCACCGGCAGCAATGATCAGATGCAATTGGGCGCAAGGAAGCTGATAGAGACGATAACCGGAAGGAAGCCTGCGGACGAGCTGTCAAGGACAAGGAACCCGTCGTTCAGGATAGCGAAGGGGCAGAAGATAGGCGCTTTCGTGACTGTGCGCGGAGAGGATGCGAAGAGGCTTGCCAAGAGGCTGTTCGATGCTGTTGACAACAAGGTGAAATTGGAATCCGTAACGAGCAACAGCCTGAGCTTCGGAATACCCGAATACATAGACATAAGCGGAGTCAAGTACGACCCGAGCGTGGGCATGCTCGGGATGAACGTCAACGTTTCCTTCAAGAGGAGGGGCATACGGGTGGCGCAGAAGAAGATAAAGAGGGCGAAGATACCCGCAAGGCACAGGATGGTAACAAGGGAGGAGATACTTGATTACATTAAAGATGAATTCAACGTGAAGCAGATCGAGCAAGTGAGCTGATGAAAGTTAGATTGGAAGAAAAATTCAAGGGCAAGGGAATACGCAAGTGCAAGATATGCGGAGGGGCGAGAGGCCTCATAAGGTCGCACAACCTCTACATATGCAGGAGATGCTTCAGGGAAGTGGCAAGGGACATCGGATTCAAGAAGTATGGTTGATTTTAATGGACAGGTTCGCTGACGCTATAAACAAGATAAAGACCAACGAGCGCATAGGAAGGATGGAGTGCAGCTTGTACTCAACAAAGCTCCTCAAGACCGTGCTCGAGGTAATGAAGAGGGAATCGTACATAAACGGCTACGAGGAATACTCGGAGAAAAGGATAAAGAAGCTAAAGGTCGCGTTATCCAACAGGATAAACAGCATAGGAGTCATAAAGCCCAGGTACTCTGTCCATAGCGACATGATACAAAAATACGAGGCAAGGTACATACCGAGCAAGGACTTCGGGATATTGATACTCACTACCCCGCAGGGCATAATGACGAACAGGGAGGCGAGGCAGAAGGGCATAGGAGGAAGGTTGTTGGCATATGTCTACTGAAAACAAACCGATAAAAATAGCAATACCGCAGGGCGTAGAGGTAGAGGTAAAAGGCAACGACATAATCATCAAGGGCAGCCTGGGCGCCAACACCAGGAGATTCAACGATTCGCTCATCAAGGTCAAGAAGGAAGGCAACGAGATAGTAATGGAAACGGTGAAGGAGCGGGGACTGGTGAAGAAGGCGCAGAAAGTGGAAAACGCGTTCAGGAAGGAGCTGGAGAACGACATGAAGGGCGTAAACCAGTACTTCGAGAGGAACATGAGGATGGTTTTCGCGCATTTCCCGATAAACGTGGAGGTCAAGGGGGACAGGCTCAACATAAACAACATAATAGGCGAAAGGGTCCCGAGGGTTTCGAAGATCGTGGGCAGCACCAAGATAGAATCCAAGGGCCAGAACGTCAGGATATACGGAACCAGCATCGATGACGTGTCCCAGACAGCGGCTAACATAAGGCTTGCATGCAGGATACGCAACAAGGACAGCAGGGTATTCCAGGATGGGCTTTACTACGAGATAGAGTGATACTCATGAAAATAAAAAAGAAGGGGCATCCGACATTCAGCATACCGAATTACGGGGCAAAGAAGAGGAAGAGGGTATTGCCCAGGTGGAGGAAGCAGCGAGGGATAGACAACAAGAAGAGGATAAAGAAGAGCTTCATGGGGGCCGAGCCCACAATAGGCTACAAGAACCCCGACGCATTGCAGGGCGTGAGGGCAAACGGCAGGAGGATAATGCTGGTGCACAACCCGGAGGAGCTGAAGATGCTCATAGGTAAGAAGATGCTTGGCGGGTATGACGTGACCATAGCCAAGAGCGTCTCTGCAAGGAAGAGGATAGCGATAACCGAGATCGCCATAAAGGAGAAGGTAAACATAACCAACGGTGCCTACAAATGAGCGTTAGACTGACAAAAAGGATAGCAAGCGAGCTTCTAGGAAGGGGCACGAGCAACGTAAGGATAAAGCCGGACTCCATAAAGGAGGCGGAGAAGGCGATAACAAGGGAGGATGTAAGGGCCCTCGTGAAGAGCGGAGGCATTTATGTCATAAAGAAGAAGCACAACATCAGCGCCTATTCAAAGGTGCTCAACGAAAAGAGGAGGAAGGGAAGAAGGAGAGGCATGGGAAGGAGAAAGGGTACGAAATCAGCCAGGGGCATCCTTGAATACAAGAAGAAGGTGCGCGGGCAGAGGAGGATGCTGAAGGCCCTGAAGGGTGAAAAGCTCATAGAAAACGAAAGGTTCAAGAAGTACTACGCCCTGGTCAAGGGGGGCAACTTCGCGAGCAAGGCCTCGCTCCTCAGCCACATACGCAACGAGGGCCTTGAGATAAGCGAGGATAAGGCGAAAGAACTGAGACACGTGTGATATTGATGCACAAGGTTATAAGGCACAGGAGAAAATCGGCAAGGACGAACTACAGGAAAAGGATAGCCTCGCTCAAGGGGGGAATGGACAGGGTAGTGGTAAGGAAGAGCAACAAGGCGATAAGCATGCAGGTGGTCGAGTACAGCATAAGCGGAGACAAGGTAGTTGCGAGCGCCAATTCACGTGAACTGAAGGCCATTGGATGGGAGCCCAGGTGCAACACACCCACAGCTTACCTTACCGGGATGCTGCTAGCCAAGAAGGTGGGCGCCAGGAAGGACAGGATACCGGATTTCGTGCTTGACATAGGATTGTACAGGCCGGTAAAGGGATCTGTCATATTCGCCGCTGCAAAGGGGTTCAAGGACAGCGATGCGGGACTCAATTTACATGCTAACATAGAATTTGACAGCGGAAGGCTGTCAGGAAAGCACATTTCCGATTATGCTGGGAGCCTCAAGGAAGAGAAATACAAGGAGAGGTTCTCCTCTTACGCTAAATCGGGGTTCGATGCAAAGGACATAACAAAGAAGTTCGAATCCGTGAAGAAGGAACTGGCAAGCAAGTGATATTTTGATAAGAAGAAAAAGATACGATTCAGGGGGCAATGCGGAAAGGGAGAGGGAGCGCATAAGGATGAGCGTTGAGACATGGGAGCCCAAGACAGAGCTGGGGAAGGAGGTAAAGTCGAAGACCGTGACATCAATAGACCAGATATTCCATGACGGGAAGGTGATAGAGGAGCCGGAGATAATAGACGCGCTGCTCCCGGACCTCAAGAATGAGGTAATAGAGATAGCTAGCGTCCAGCGAATGACGAAGAACAACAGGAAGCAGAAATTCCGCGCAACTGCGATAGTCGGGGACGGAAAGGGGCACATCGGAGTGGGCTCCGGAAAGGACGCGGAAGTAAAGGCAGCCATAGAAAGCGCGATAATAGACGCGAAGAGCAACGTAATACCGATCATAATGGGGTGCGGCTCGTGGCAGTGCAACTGCGGCACCAAGCACAGCCTTCCGTTCAAGGTAAGCGGGAGGTGCGGGAGCGTCGACGTGATACTGAAGCCAGCTCCAAGAGGGCTTGGAGTAGTTGCAAGCACACCGGTAAAAAGGCTGCTGGAGCTTGCGGGAGTCAAGGATGCATGGACTTTTTCAAAGGGCAGGACAAGGGCCCGTTACAATACGGTAGTAGCAGTTTACAGGGCGCTTGGCAGCATAAACGAGATGAAGAACATATCTGAAAGCCTTGTGGAATGATTTTATGGAAAATGGAATATTTGTTACGCCTGGGGAAAAGATCGCAACAGAGGAGGAATTCGCCGCAGGAAGCAACACCTACGTTGAGAATGGCATGATATATTCTGCTGTTGTCGGCAAGGTGCTCAAGTCGGAGGGGTCCGTAGGAGTCTCAACAGCGGCGAGGGAGATAATACTCATAGGTAAGGATACGCTGGTGATCGGGATTGTAACCGATGACATGAAGAACGTGACGTTCGTGAAGCTTGACGACATAAACATAGAGCGCAAGGACTACCTTGCATTGAAGGACGGGAAGATAGTCGCGCCGAAACCGAGGATGGGCCGCTTCGACAGGGGCCCCAGGGGCAGGTTCGATGACAACAAGTTCAGCGAGCAGAAAAGGGAAAAGCCATGCGGCGTAGGCGACGTCATATTGGCAAGGGTGCAGTACAACGACAAGGATTCGTATACGCTTTCGCTTTTCGGGAGGGAAACAGGGGTCATATACGCCAGGTGCGAGCTGTGCGGAGGGGAGGTCGAGCAAAAAGGAGAAGGACTGCTTTCCTGCACTGAATGCAGTCACAAGGAGCGCAGGAAGCTTAGCGAGCTCTACAACAAGCCCGCGGAGATACAAAAACTATTTGCATGATTGGTGGTTGATTGAAAATAAAAGTATTGAAGGATGAGAGCAAGGAGCTAATGATAGAATTCGACACTAAGGACCTTACAATACCGGACCTCATAGCAAATGCGCTGGTGAACGAGGATGATACGGAGTTCGCAGGGGTATCCAAGGACCATCCCGAAACTGGGAATGCGGTACTGGTGCTCAAGAGCAAGAAAACAGCAAAGACGGAATTGCTGAAGGCAATCGGAAGGCTTGACGAGCAGTTCGCAGACCTGAAGTCCCAGATTTCCTCGTCCAAGAAGAAGGCAAAATAACCTGTTTTTACTATTTTGGGTTCCATGCTCGGAACTGAAAATATATGTATTAGCTAGTGGTAAGTATACCTTATGAAAAGCGGGATAAGGTATCTTGCAATAGCCAGCGGGCCGATAAAAAACCGCAAGGATACAATACTCATAGGCATAGTCTTTCGCAACGGGTACATTGAAGGATTGCTGTCCACGAGGATAACCGTGGATGGGACAGACGCAACGGGAAAGATAACTAAGATGGTAAGGAAGTCGAGGTTCAGGGACCAAATAAGGATGATTTTATTCAATGGAATAGCCCTTGCAGGCCTTAACGTAATAAATCCAAACGCGATTGAGAAGGCACTTGGAGTTGGTATCGTCATCCTGAACAGGAGGAGGCAGAATCCAAAGGAGCTAACAAAGGCTCTGGATGGATTTTCAAGGATTACTGGAATAGACACATCAAAAAGGGCGGATATAGTAAGGGATTATTCCAATGTGGAACCCGTAAGGGTTAACGGCCTGTACATACAAAGCAGACTTGAGAAGCACCACATAAGGAAATTCGCGGAAAGTGCGTTTGAGGCGCTAAGGGTGGCGCACATAATCGCAAGAGGGGTGTCCACAGGCGAATCCAGGGGGAGGCTCTGAAAATGGCAACAATACGTGCACTCACACATGCCTTCTGAATACGAGCAGGTATGCCATGTAGGATGCGAGGCCCACTATGACCACGATCAGCGCCGCAAGGGTCATGTATTCCGCAGGCGTAGGAGATGATCCAGATTTCCGGCCAGTTCCAGAAGGTGAGTACTTGAACAGTCCGACAACATGGTTGTTCGGGGCGCTGAATGTTATGGTGCAGGTGCTCTGAATCGCGAAGCTGTTGTATATAGGCACCCATGTATTATTGGATAGATAGAATGGTGCAAGCTGTTGGGAGTTTACCCCGCAGTCATATCTCTCTGTCACGTTTATAGTTACATTGTTTCCCGGCGAGGCGCTGAGGTAGAACTCGAATAGCTCCGAGTAGTTTGCAGGCGGGGGCACCCTGTTGTTCTCGTTCTTTACTAGTATGTTGATCATCCTAGGAGCCGAGAAGTTGCCGCTGATGTTCAACGAGAGCGCGCCGTTCAGCACTTCAACGCTAGTACTGTTGTTGGCTGATACCACAACCGACACGTTCTCCGATATCGGAATTACTGTAGTAGTCGCAGTCGTGGACGTGGTGTTGATTGTTGATGTGGTAGTGTTGATTGAAGTCGTCGAGGTGTTTGCCGGAATGATGGACGTTGATGATATAGTTGTGTTTACAGACGTGGTAGTGGTATTGACAGAAGTGGTTGATGCCGTGGTATTTACCGTAGTGGGCTGCGTTGTCGTGTTAAGCGTTATCGTCGTGGAAGGCGTGGACAATGCGGATGTGGTCGTGGTGGTAGAAGTAGTTGATATTGTTGTAGAATACGAGGTTGACGGGCCTGTTGTCGTTGATTGTATTGTCGTTGTATAGGAAACCGATGAGGTTGATGCGGTTGTCGTTGTTGATGTCTGCGGGATTGTAGTTGTCTGATATGACGTTGAGGAGGTTGACTGTGCTGTAGTGGTTGTCGTGCTGCCGGTAGTGGTGTAGGATGTCGTAGAACGTGAATACGTTGGCGCCGGTGTCGTATTGCGCGTATGTTGATGATAGTTGGGGTGCTTCTCCAGTAATCGTGTTGCTGAAGAGGTTTGTCGCCAATGGTGCAAAGCCCATGTATATGATTACATTGCTGCTGGGTAGCATACTGTTAGCATCATTGCCCCTTCCTAGTATTGAGTTTGTAAGTTCGACCCAGTAGATCGTTCGCGTGGATGTGTTGGTGTTGTTGCTTTCCAGCCATGATGGTATTATGTTGCCGGTTGAATTGAAGAACTCGATGTTCTGGAGGTTTGCCGACTCTATCGACGTATAATTCATGCTGTTTACCGTTATCATTTCCTGGAACGGCGAAGGAACGTTTGATGTTTGTATGTTGTTTATGGTTATTGGAACATAGACAACTATACCAGAAGGTACCGTTACTGCGCTTGCGTTTTGTATTATTATAAGTAAAATTGGCAATAAAAGCCATACAATATTAGCATACTTCCTCGGATAGGTCATCAACTACAATAGACTGTTAACTTTTAAATTATTTTATGTAAATGGCATAATATGACGTATAAGCGATTTTCGCTAGCCTTACGGGTATTTGGGCGCTTTATGGGCTTCAATTTCTGGATTGACGCACCAGACCGTGGGCACATAGAATAGATTTATATACCTTTACATTATATTGATAATCAGTTTTGTGTGACGAGAGGTTTGGCCTATCTGAGGGATCAAAACATAAGATTATTAATCTATCCGTTGAATAATATTCAGTACGACTAAAGGTGGCTTGTATGGTAAAATTCATCATAGCGAAACAGCTTGTAGGGAAGAAAGTGATAACAAACGATGGTTTTGATCTGGGAAGGTTCGTGGATGCGGAGATAAGCAAGGTAACCGGCAAACTCAACAATTTGCTAGTTGAGCCGGATCCTGACAGCTCATTGGCCAACAAGATAAAGAGCGATGAAGATCAGATAAAAGTTCCCTATAATTCCGTTATGGCTGTTAACGACTACATAGTTGTTGACAGGAAGAATCTCTAACTTCTTGCAGTTGTGGGCCTATCTGGTGTGGTCTTGTCAATACAGTGCGGTGGGGACGAAGCTGGACGTGGAGCCATACTGGGTCCGCTTGTCATAGGCATGGTAGTTGTAAAGAGCACCAGCCTGCACAAGTTGTCTGACATAGGGGTAAGGGACTCAAAGATGCTTTCGGAGAAGCGCAGGAACTCGTTGTATGACGACATAGCAACC
Source organism: Candidatus Micrarchaeota archaeon (assembly GCA_028866575.1). Lineage (NCBI taxonomy): Archaea > Nanobdellati > Microcaldota > Microcaldota archaeon. Next base: position 17,065 of record JAGWHU010000005.1, read on the forward strand.
ATAGCCTCTGACATGCAGGTTGAGAAGATATTCCCTAGCGAGATAAATGAGGCGATGAAGAACCACATATCGCTGAACGAGCTCGAGGCCAAGCATTTCGCCGCGCTGTTCGACAGGATAGGGAAGGGCGTCAATTCCGTTTACCTTGATTCCCCGGATGTGATACCGGAAAGGTTCGGGACAAGGTTCAAGATGTCATGCAGCAAGCCTACAGTTGTCACTGGGGTTAAATCCCAGAGGGAGAAGGGGGTCAAGTACGTCAGGATAGTATCGGAGCACAAGGCCGACAGCAGATATCCGTTGGTTTCCGCGGCAAGCATAATAGCAAAGGTCACAAGGGACAGGGAGATAGCCAAGCTCGAGAGATCGCTTAAGATACCTATAGGCTCAGGCTATCCGTCAGACTACAAGACCATTGACGCCATAAGGAGGAACCTGAGGACAGGCATACTTGACGAGCACATACGGCACAGGTGGATAACAATGGACAGGATAAAGCAAACAAAGCTAACGAGCTTCTGATTGTGCAACTAATTAATATCTTGTATGACAATCTAGTCTACAAGGGCCTGTGGCGCAACTTGGATAGCGCGCCTGGCTTCGGACCAGGCGGTTGCGGGTTCAAATTGGGCTTTTTGGCAGATCGCTGCCCAAAGCCATGAAAATCCCGTCAGGCCCGCTATTATTTTGATGCATTGCCATGACGGCAACGTTGCTCTTTGAGGCATTAGGCCGGCATCCGGAAGCAGCCTGTGCGGCCTATTGGCCGGATCGGCTTTTACTGCTGGCAAGGATAAGAGCAGCAACGTTTATAAATTTAGCAGGAAGAATAGATATGCTGATTTTCCCGGCATAACTGCACTTGTGCAGGAGGGATATTTCATGAACAAGGAATCGTTAGACAAATTCAACGCCTTTATTCAGGAGAACAAGGGCAAGCGCAAGTTCAACCAGAGCGTGGAGCTTGCGATAAACCTAACCGGCATAGACATAAGCAAGCAGGACAACAGGCTTAACCTGGAGATAAAGCTTCCCAACCCCAAGGGCAAGAAGCACGCGGTCATAGTGTTCGCTGACGATGATGACATAAGAAGCAAGGCGCAGGCGTCAGGTGCCAAGATAATACAGGGCTCAGAGATAGCGTCCATATCCAATGACAAGGAGAGGATGAACGAGCTGCTCAAGAGCGAGCTGCTTGCGCAGCCGAGCCTCATGCCGCAGGTTGCGAAGGCTCTCGGCCAGTTCCTTGGACCTAGGAACAAGATGCCCAAGCCGCTCATAGGGATGGACATAAACAAGGCCGTGGAAGACACAGCAAGGTCCGTTTACATAAGGAGCAAGGGCAAGTACCTGCCTACAGTGCACTGCATGGTCGCGACGGAAAGCATGGACGCAAGTGCCATAGCAGCGAACATAGACGAGGTAATGAATGCGGTAATGAAGAAAGTGGGGAAGGAGCACATAAAATCGGTATACGCAAAGCTCACAATGAGCAAGCCGATAAAGCTCATGTAATGGTGTGATTATGCTTACAAAAACCCAAAAGGTAAGTTTCGTAGACGAGCACAAGAGGATGCTCAAGTCCTACAAAGTGGTAGGCATAGTCCAGCTAAGCGGCGTGCCGGACAGGCTGCTCCAGTCGACGAAGAACCAGCTCAGGTCCGAAGTGAAGTTCATAATGGGCAGGAAGACCCTGCTCAAGAAGATACTGGAAAGCAGCGAAAAGACGAAGAAGCTTGCAGGTGAGCTTACGGGAACCTCTGCGATAATACTCAGCAACGACGATCCCTTTGAGCTTTACGGCAAATTCAAGTCAAACAGCCTCAAGCTTTCTGCAAAGCCGGGGCAGACAGCACCTGAGGACGTCAACGTCCTTGCTGGGGAGACAAGCATACAGCCGGGCCAGACGGTAACAGACCTGAAGAGCGCAGGCATAGACGTGCAGATACAGAAGGGCAAGGTCGTCATAGCCAAGGACAAGGTGCTGGTCAAGAAGGGCGATGTAATAGGCTCGAAGGTCGCCAAGGCTCTTCACACACTTGAGATACTGCCTTTCAAGGCGGTAATGGAGCCAACTGTGCTTTTTGCTGACAATATGACGTTCAGCAAGGCTGTTCTTGGCATAAGCAGGGAAGGGACGACCAATGAAATGATGGTATGCTTCAGGAATGCATTGGGATTGTGCCTCGAGCTTAACATAGTAAACGCTTATACCATATCAAGCTTCATAACCAGGGCTTACAACAACGCATTGCACGTTGGGCTGGAGGCCAAGGCGCTCGACTCGGGAATAGTCGAGCTTCTGCTCTCAAGCGCTGCGGTTCAGGCTGCCGCCCTGGGCAGCAAGGCAGGGCAGGAGGCCAAATGAGACATTTATGCTAAAAGGTGAATTAAATGGAATATGTATACGCTGCACTTCTTTTGGATGCTGCAGGAAAGGAGATAAACGAGAAGAACATAGAGGAGGTAGTCAAGGCAGCAGGATTCACGCCTGACGAGGCACAGGCCAAGGCCATAACCGCTTCGCTGAAGGGAGTGAACATAAAGGACGTCATAAAGAACGCCCAGACAATGCAGGTGCAGGCTGCCGCAGCGCCAGCAGCAGGGGCCGCAGCTCCGTCCGCGCACGGGGAGAAGAAGGAGCACAAGGACGAGAAGGCAGAGGCCAAGAAGGAGGAGGAGGCCGCAGGAGGGCTAGCCAGCCTGTTCGGAGGCTGAATATTGCGGAATTCCGGGTTTTTTTGTAGATTACGTAAAATCCGGAACAGCAAGCAATATATAGGTTGGCGGAATGTTATAGTGTAGGGGTTGTCAATGGACGTTTACGTGAACAAGACCAAATGCACAGGTTGCCAGCACTGCAAGGACGTATGCCCTGTCGCAGTATTCGAGATGCACAGCAGGAAGGACATGGAGAAGGCGAACGCGGATACGGCACCGGAGGATGCTAAATGGAAGGGCACCACCGAGCCCGCAGTCCATGAGAAGTGGGCCAACGTGCAGGACGGCCACAAGCACTTCGCTGACGAGAACGACGGCACGAGCGGGGGTCTTTCAGTTGCGGTGCAGGGGAGCGCGTGCATACTGTGCCAGGCCTGCCTCATAGAATGCGAAGGCGAGTGCATACACATAACCGACGACTCTGGAGTAAGGTACGACTCGATATACAAATAGCCGTTTTAATTCACCGTATTTTATATGCCAGCTTTGCTGGCAATCCTTTTTAGATTTTAATTGAGAATGGGTACCGCATTGGAGCGGTGCGCCCTACTGCAACTACTTGTGATTTCCATGATAACTTACGCAGACAAGAAGCCGTTCAGCGATTCGGAGAGCCTTGGCGTGCTCAACAAGTACGTAAGGGAATGGTTCACCAAGAGCTTCGACGGGCTTACGCCTCCGCAGAAATACGCCTTCAAGCTCATAAGCGAGAGGAGCAACGTGCTGGTTACCGCGCCGACCGGCAGCGGCAAGACGATGTCGGGATTCCTGTCAATAATAAGCAGGCTGTTCGATTACAGCCTTGAGGGCAAGCTGGAAGATAAGATATACTGCCTTTACGTATCGCCCTTGAGGGCGCTTAACAACGACATATACAACAACCTTTCCAGGCCGCTTGAGGAGATATACGAAATGATAAAGAAGGAGAAGGGAACCGACATAATAAAGAACAACATACAGCAGGTAAGGATAGGCATAAGGACAGGTGACACCACGCAGCAGGAGCGCCACAAGATGCTCGTAAAGCCGCCGAACATCCTTGTTACAACCCCAGAAAGCCTTGCCATACTCATAAACTCCGAGAAGTTCGTCGAGCACTTCAAGGGCCTCGAGTACATAATAATAGACGAGATACACGAGCTTGCCAACAACAAGCGCGGCGTTCATCTCTCCCTCAGCATCGCAAGGCTTGAGAGCATAATAGGGCACAGCACATCGAAGATAGGCCTCGGCGCAACGCTCTATCCGCTTGACGAAGCTGCAAAGTTCCTCGTAGGATGGAAGGGGAATGGGCCCAATGATTGCATTGTCGTGGATGCGTCCTGGAGCAAGAAGCTCGAGGTCAGGGCACTGAGCCCTGTCAAGGACATGATATACACGAAGGACGAGGAAGTTGAGAACGCGATGTACAAGGAGATAAACGACATAATAAAGAGGAGCAAGTCCACGCTCATATTCACCAATACGAGAAGCGGCACGGAGCGCGTAGTTTTCAATTTGAAAAAGAGGTACAAGTACGGCGAGGACATAGCCGCGCACCACAGCTCTCTTTCAAGGGAATCGAGGCTGGAGGTTGAGGAGCTTCTCAAGAAGGGCTCGCTGCGATGCGTCGTATCTTCAACCAGCCTTGAGCTTGGCGTCGACATAGGGGCAATAGACAACGTCCTGCAGTTGGGATCGCCGAAGAGCGTGACAAGGGCGGTGCAGAGGATAGGGCGCGCCGGGCATTCGTACAAAGCCACCGCAAGGGGCGAGATCGTGGTCCTGAACAGGGACGACCTCGTTGAGTGCGCCATACTTCTTGACGCGGCCATGAAAAGGCACCTGGACGCGTTCGTTGTCCCGCAGAATGCGCTTGACGTCCTTGCGCAGCACATAATAGGCATGTCCCTCACGAAGAAGTGGGACGTCGACGACGCATTTAATCTGATAAAAGGCGTTTATCCATACCATAGCCTGGAAAAGGACGATTACATGTCGCTGATAAACTACCTTGCGGGAAACTACGTGGGGCTTGAAAGCAGGAGGGTGTACGGGAAGATATGGTATGACGACAAGGAGCGCATTTTCGGGAGGCGCGGCAAGCTCGCCAAGGTGATATACATGCTGAACCTGGGCACGATACCCGACGAAGTTGCGGTCAACGTCCTTGACACCAGCAGGAAGTGGATAGGCAGCATCGAGGAGGAATTCCTGACGAGGCTGAAGGTCGGGGACATATTTTCATTGGGGGGAAGGCTGTACAGGTTCGAATATGCGAAGGGCATGAAGGCGTTCGTAACCCCAGCGCATGCAACTGCACCAACGATACCGCCTTGGTTCTCCGAGCAGCTGCCGCTGAGCTACGAGCTCGCGAACGAGATTGGCGAATTCAGGGCGAGGCTTTCGGCGATGTTGAGGGACCATATAGCAAAGAACAGGATACGCGGCATCGGAAAATCCATGAAGATGCCGAAGGAGATAGACGATTACCTTTCTGCCCTGCCGGTTGATTCGAACTCGAAGAAGGCGATGTTCGGGTATTTCATGGAGCAGATGCTCTTTGCAGGAGAGGTTCCAACCAACAAGCTGCTCCTCATAGAGATAACCAGGGACATTTCCGGAGAGGGCAATTACATTGTCTTCCATTCGCTTTTCGGAAGGAGGGTGAACGACGCGATATCAAGGGCGTTCGCATTGCAGATGTCCGAGAACCTTGACATAGACGTCGACATAATGGTGAACGACAACGGATTCGTGTTCAAGACCGAGGAGCCGGTGAGCCTCACGGGCAGGGAGATGAAGGACATGATAGACGACATTTGCACCAGCGGGATATCGCTATTGCTGAAGAGGAACATAAGGAGGACCGAGCTGATGCGGAGGAAGTTCAGGCACGTAGCCGCGAGGAGCTTCATGATACTCAGGAACTACAAGGGCTACAAGATACCTGTGGGAAGGCAGCAGGTCAATTCGCAGCTGGTGTTCAAGGCGGCTGAGGAGATAGACCCCAACTTCCCGGTGATAAAGGAAACCTACAGGGAGATAATGAACGAGACGATGGATCTTCCCAGGGCTAGCGAGCTGATTTCGAACCTGAGGGACAGGAAGGTGATGTACAAGATAATAAAGACGCCGATGCCGTCGCCCTTCTCTCATTCCATGATGACTTTCGGGCATGCGGATGCGATACTGATGAAGGAGAGGCACAAGTACCTGCAGAAGCTGCACAAGAACGTGATGAAAAGGATAGGCAAGGGTTGAATCAGGAGACTTCAATCCTTGTCTCCTTCTCCTCGGCAATCCATCCGATTTCCCTGTGCGTGCTGTCGCAAAACGGCTTGTTTTTCGAGTGTCCGCACCTGCACAGCTTGGCTTTGATTTCGCCGTTTACTATTATGTGGTTCGACCCGTCCTTCTTGGAGAAAATTATTATCTCTGCCATAAAATCACTTTATCCAAATTAATCCGGATTATATAAGAATTGGATGCCTGGTGCCTTTTACCGCGGTCGCACATTTGCGCTCCGCTTAAGTTGGCAGCTCTATTTCCTTGCCGTATATGCCGTCTATCTTGAATACCCTTACGGTGTTGCCCTTTTTCAGCGTTATCCTATAGATTGGAAGGTGAACAACCCGGAACTCCGTCAAAAACGAATTCGGGAAGAATTTTTCAAGGCATGCAGATGCATTTTTCTCTCTGAGCGTGCCTTTCATTATGCTATCCTTCTGCACGTCTACGCTTTCAATATCTGGACTAGTCCCAGCGAGGCGCTTCCTGTGCTTGTTTGGGCTTTCACCGGCTCCGATGAAACTTACCCTTTTGTCCATGTCCACCATATTGCATTTGCCGTACATCATCATGTGGTATTCGAGGAACTCGTTCCTTTTTCCAGTAGGTATCCTGAACGTGAGCTCGCCTGCGGGAATATACTGCAACTCTATCGATTCTACCCTCTCGGTGGCGCTGCCGAACACCGCGAACCTTTTTTTTGCAATCCTCTGCGCGTATGCCCTTGCGTCTCCTTCCGGAAATGAGGCCGGAATCGCATCTATGGTGACAATGCCAGTGCTTTTACCGCTTTGCGGCCTGGATTTTGCACCCGTCTTGAGTTCCCTTATCAACGAGGACAATTTGTTTGACTGGGGCTTGTAGCTCCCAACTTCGGGGGTCATCCCGATGTGCCTTGCAACCCTTCCCTTGACCTTGAAGCCCTTTGACGCGCCTATGCCGAAAGTCACGAATTCACCCACCCCCAGTCTTGTTATCGCAACAAGCCTGCTCCTGTCCTCGAAGAGTATCTTTATGGCGTTAAGGTCGTTTTCTATCGTGAGCTTGCCTATGAAGCCGTAGGAGCATTGCGAGAGCACGTTCTTGCTTATGTTGGCTGGACGCTGCGTTGCTATGAGAAGCCCTATGCCCCTTTTCCTGCCCCTTACGCTTATTTCCTCTATAACGTTTATCCTCTTGCCTATTACCTGCGGTGCGAACTTGTCCCCCTCCTCAACCATTACGAGATACGGCTTTCTTAGCCTGTTTTCCAGCAAGTACAATGACTCGAGGGCCTTGAACACCAGCTCCCTGCTGTCGACAACTTCCGATACGTCGATTACCACAGGTATGTCGTTTTCTATGCTGGCGCTGAACAGCCTCGGGAAATCGACATCTGAATTTACGTCCCCGTCGGCCCCTACGACAATCACATTTGTCAGGCTTTTCAGGGACCTGTACTCGCCTTCCGTGTCTATCACGCAGAAGGGCATGTTCAGCCTGCAGAGCTCCTCAGCAATTACCCCAACAAGGAAAGACTTACCGGATCCGCTCTGCCCTATCACGCAGCCCCTTCCGGTCATTATCGTCTGGACGCTGACGTCAACGTTATCCGCAAGATTTGCTTCCGTAGAACCACAGTAATAATTGTCGAATCAGACTAAAAAGACTTGTTTTAGAGCCGCATTCCTTTGACCTACGACTTTCTCATGAATTTCGCCACGTCAGCAACTATATCAGTGTTCTCGTTTTTAGTGCCTATGCCAAAATGGGTAACAAAACCTGAAATCTTTGTTTTTTCCCCTTCCAACCTAATGGGCATTGTTTTCGTTATGTATGTTTCATATCCAACGTATATCTTTTTCCGCTGCTTGAATATGTGGTTGAAATATGCTCTCCTTACATTTCCCCTCTGGTATTTTCCAGATTCTATTTCTGCTATAACTTTTTTCAGGTTCCTTGAGCCTTCCTTCATATATGTTATGGCTGGTTTTAGCACATCCCTAAAGAACTTCTCGCTGCCGTGTTCTTGGACGTACTTGGATATTACGAGGAAAGACCTCTGGATCCTTGCTTCTGTTGCCGCAAGAGGATTTATCGTTGTAGCTATTATGTAATCAAGAGATGCATGCCTTAGCTCAAGCCCTTCTACATTACATTTCACAGAGTTGCCAAGCACGCGCTCATCTATGCTTATCGGCCCAATCCCTGTCGATGGTGTGAATATGTCCATCTTGTAATCATTTATGCGCATCAGCGTAAAAGGAGATCTGTAATTTATCTCTTCGCCACTTAGCGACATTCCGCCGCCTAATTTTATTGCATGGCGGTCCACCATGTTGTCCTCTACAAGCTCATGTTGCAGGGACTCGCTTAGCTTGATAGCTTCGCGATCTGTCATAACTACGTCTATATCTGAAGAGCGCGGATAACGCTCACATGCAATCTTTTCAGGACCGAGCATTATTGCTATTGCCGAGCCGCCGACAAGGACCGACTTTTCGCTTAGCAGTTTTAGCTGCTCCATGTCAAGGAAGTCGCTTATTTTGTGAGTTTTTGTTACCATTAGTTACATCTCGACTAAAGTGTATTACGCTTGTCCAAATATATATACTTTAATATGGCACACGAATATGTACCGCAACGCATAATATTTTCGGATACATTATCGTATTATGCACATAGGCAAGGATATCGAGCTTCTTGACGGGCTTCCGATAGCGTACATAAAAAGCATCAATGCGATCATAGTCGCTGATTTGCACCTCGGGTACGAGAGCCACATGGCCAAGAGCGGGGTCTTCATACCCAAGGCTAACCTGGGCAAGATACTCAAGGAGCTTAACAACGGGATTGCCAGGACAGGGGCCAAGCGCATAATAGTCGTGGGAGACATAAAGAACGAGTTTTCCAGCGTTGAGCAGGACGAGTTCAACGAGCTTTACGAGATAATCAAGTTCTGCAGAGGCGCAAACGTTGAGCTCGTGCTCGTGAAGGGCAACCATGACAACTTCATAGACAGGTACAGGGATCCGCTGAAACTGAAGACGTACAACGGCGAGGCGATGATAGGTGACTATTTATTCTTCCATGGGGACAAGTTGCCGAAGCTTACCGGCAAAAAGCCGAAGATGCTGATATCAGGGCACGAGCACCCTTCGATAGGCATAGTGAACTTTTCCGGAAGGACCGAGAGGCTCAGGTGCTTCCTTCTGGGAGAATACAGGAAAACAAGGCTGCTGGTGCTTCCCGCGATAAGTTACTTTGCCACCGGTACCGACATAAACCTGCGCCCCGAGGGAAGCCTGCTCTCCCCGGTGCTGAAGGAGATGGACTTGGGAAAGGTGCATGCAATAGCCTTCGGGTACGGCTCCACGCTCGACTTCGGAGCCATAGGCAACCTCAGGAAGCTTGCTCATGCATAGAACAGCCAGGGCAATACGTTTATTATGAGAAGGATTATGACGAACGCGCCTATAGTACCTATGAGGCGCTTGCTCCTTACGTTCACATGGTATATGCGCCATCCGTCAAGCCCGGGTATCGGAAGCAGATTGACGACAGCAACAAGGAAATTGAGCAGCATTGAAAGCGCGAATACGGAATAGATGAAGTACACGGCCTTTGCGTACGGCGTCGATATTACCGGCTCGTACGATAGCAGGACGCCTATGACGCCCCTTGACGAGTTGCCCTGGCTTGCTATCGACTTGAATCTGTACAGGCCCTGGTTTGTAAGCACGGCAATCGTGCTGTTCGGAGCGTCTCCGGCGCTGGCTGCGGTCAGGCTGCTCATGCTCGTTATCGTGTGGTTGTTCCACTCCAGTATCTGCATCCCGCTTTTGAGTATGCCGTTTGCGGGATAGTTAGGTATTGTACCTGTAACCACTACGCTGTAGTGGAATGCGGTCGGCGCCACGAAAGTCACTGTGAGCAGCATAAGCGCGAAGAACACCAGCATCGCCACGAAGTTCGCAGCTATCCCTGCGGAGAATATCTTTGTCTGCTTTGCGCTGCCAAGCTTCTCCACCATCTTTTCGTCCGGCTCGACATAGCCGCCTATTGGTATGAACCCTATTACGAGTATGCCTATCGATTTCAGCTTCACCTTCGCCTTCCTTGCAAGTACGCCGTGCGAGAACTCATGCACCATGAGCAGCAGCGCCAGGGATATTATTCCTGCAAACAGCGGTATGTCTATGCCCGGTATTATAGGAGCGACTCCCGGGACCTGCGACCCAATACCGGATCCCGCAACTCCGAGGGATGGGTTCGTTATGTAAAGCACGATGCTGTAGAGTATGGATTCGGTGTTGGCGAAAAGCGAGAAGAGTATGGAGCCTGAAAATCCACCTATTATTGTAACCGCGGTGCCTATGTACTGCAATGCGCTGGTGACTGTGCTTCCGGAGGACCTGGAGGATACCGCGTTTTGCAACTGCGATATGTTTATGAACTGGAATCCGTAGGTGTATACGTATGGAAGCACCAAGAGCAATATAACGGCAAGGGATATTATGCCGAATGCGTATACGCGCTTGTCGATCCTGCCCTTCAGCAACGGGTATGTGAGCAGGCCGAATCCAAGGGTCAGGCCCCACACGGCCATTACGTCCCAGAACCTGCCGTATTTCCTTGAGGTCTTGTCTATCGTCGCAAGGCCCCTCCTGCTTCCCATCATGTAAAATCCGTATCCTCCCTGGAGCGAGAGCAGCCTCTGTATTATCATCCCTGTAGATATTAGCAATGCTATGGCGAGCACCACTCGGAGCACTATGCTTGCACTCGAATCGAGGTACAGCAGCGAAAGCGCGATTACGGAAAGCACAATCAGGATTGCGACTACTGCCTTTGATGTTGATTCCCTCATCTAAATCATTCTAGCTAGATATTATCATGTGCAGATTTTATATAGCTTTCACAAAAACCGAAACCGGCGCGATGCCTTGCTTATCCCTGCAAAGTATTTTTAACCTTATATGAGATTTATTATAGGGGATAGGATGGAGGAGTGCGAGATATGCGGAATCAAGGCAGGCGACATATACATAGTGGACGTGGAGGACGTTGAATTAAGGGTGTGCACCAAGTGCGCAAGGGGCAAGAAGGTCGTATCCCAAGTAATTGAAAGGCCGGGCTTCGGCAGGAAGCGCGTTGCGGAAGGCAACGAGGATGAGCCGCAGCTCATAGAGAACTACGGCAGCGCAATACACAGCGCGCGCGAGGCTATGAAGATACCCCTCAAGGTTCTTGCTGAAATGCTCAACGAGAAGGAAACCCTACTGCTAAGGATCGAGCAGCAGAGGACGCTGCCATCGGTTGAGCTCACCAAGAAACTGGAGAAGGCCCTTGCCATACGCCTCATGGAAAAGGGGCAGCAGGGCGAGAATCCGGGAGCTTCAAGGGGAAGCAGGGACAGGGCAACCCTAGGTGACTTCATAAAGGATAACAGGTAGGCAGTGCTTTTATGGCTGTGGACTTAAGCAAGCTAGTCAGCAAAAGAAGGCTCAACTTCGAGGAGCTGAGAGGCAGGAGCATAGCCATAGACGCGTACAACGTCATCTACCAGTTCCTTTCGATAATAAGGCAGCAGGACGGCACCCCGCTCATGGATTTCAAGGGCAACGTGACCAGCCACCTCTCCGGCATATTCTACAGGACCATAGACATCCTGGACTACGGGATAAGGCCGATATACGTTTTCGATGGGATACCGTCAATACTCAAGCAGAAGACCACAATGGCAAGGATAAAGAGGAGGGATGAGGCGAGGAAGGCCTGGGAGGAGGCCAAGGAATCCGGGGATGTAGAGGCCATGCGCATGCATGCGATGGCCAGCACGAGGATAACAAAGGAGGTTGTTGAAAGCTCAAAGGAGCTCCTCAAGTACATGGGAATAGGATACGTGAATGCCCCAGGGGAGGGCGAGGCCCAGGCAAGCTACATGTGCAAGGAGGGCCTGGTCTATGCTGTTGCCAGCCAGGACTATGACACGCTCCTTTTCGGCTCGAGGAACGTTGTCAGGAACCTCACCTTCAGCGGAAGGAGGAAGCTGCCAAGGAAGAACGTCTACATCAACGTCGAGCCGGAGATGGTGAGCCTGGAGGACACGCTCAACTCGCTCGGCATAAACCAGAGGCAGCTCATATGGCTCGGCATAATGCTGGGCACGGACTTCAACAACGGCATAAGGGGCGCCGGGCCCAAGACCGCGCTCAGGATAGCAAGGAACTCAAGCAGCATAGATGATGTGAAGGGCGCAATAATGGAAAGGTTCAAGACGGAATTCGAGCTGGACATAAGAGAAGTGGAGGATCTGTTCACCAATCCTGAAGTGCGGGAGATGGACGGCGATGCGGTCGAGTCGCTTCTCAAGGGAAGCTACGACAAGGGGAAGCTCGTCGATTTCATGTGCAGGGATCACGGGTTCTCAGAGGAAAGGATAGCAAAGACAGCGGAAAGGCTTGCGAAGGCGAAGCCCAGCACGAACCAGAAAGGTATAGGCAGCTGGCTGAAATAGCATTTATATAGCTTTAAGCAGATAGTATAGCCAGCAATTGTAAGGCAGGTGTGAATATATGCAGATAAAGGTAAAAAGATCGACAAAGCGCATAGGCAAGTCCTACAGGAAGAAGCAGAAACTGAAGAGGCTCAGGCGGCCGCACAGGAAGCTCCTCAAGAAAAGATAGCTCAGTATAGGTCGGAATACATCTGGTTGTTGAATTCGTAAGCAGATATGTTCTCGTTTATTTCCAGCGAATCCAGCATTTTCTGCTTGTCCTCGTATTCCCTTATGCCGCTGCCGTCCATCACGTAGACCCTGTTTTTTAGCTCGTAGTAGACGAACACGTCCCTGTATGCCTCGACGGTGCGTATCAGCGCCTTAGCCGATGGGTTTCCCAGGTTGACAAGTATGCTGCACAGGAGTATCCCCTTGTCCATTGTGTCACCCATCATGAATGTAAGAGTCTCTTCGGGGGTGAGCCAGAACTGGAGCGGCAGCACTATGTCCGTTATGCTTTTCGTCACGAACTCGTGCGCCATGGATGCGGCCTCCTGGAAATTGGTTTCGTAGTCGTAATTCAGGAAGCGCTCCCTTATCTCCTTGGCCTTCTGCGCGACGCGCTCGTTGCCTGGCGTGACAAGCGTCGGCAACTCCGCGACAGACAGGCTTTCCTTCTCCTCGATGTATTCCTTGTACCTTGATATTATAGCTAGATATATCTGGTTCAGCCTCTGCTCCCTCTCGGCAGGGCTTTCGGACGAACCCTCCATTTTTACCATTATAGTAATTGCTGCGAAGCATAAAAATAGCTTCTGTACTTACGGGCATGCCTTTTAAAGAGCTATCGGCGCAAAAAATGTCACATTATCAGCAATTATTGGACCATTTTCTGTGGATATGGAAAAAGATACATTTATATATGAGGAGATGCGCTAATTTAGTCGTGATAGAATGGCAGAAACCAAGGCCACAGTAACAGAAATGGCCCTGTGCCACGTTATAAAGGGAGGTAACAATATACTGCTCATAAAGTCAGACGAAGGAGTAAGCAAGGGCAAGTGGAACGCCCCGAACGGCGAGATCGCCAAGGGAGAAGCCCCGGTAAAGAGCGCGATGCGCCACGTGTTCCAGCAAACCGGGCTTTACGTAAGCAAGGCCAACTACCACGGCACGGTAAGGCTTTTCCTCAACGGCAAGAACGAATACAGCTACAGGATCCACGTATTCTCGACCAAGCTCTTCAGCGGCGACCTGAAGCCCAACATAAAAGGGGAGGCAAAATGGTTTGCGGTTTCGGAAGTGCCGTATTACGAGATGTGGGCCGATGACAAGTACTGGATAAACCTTGTCCTGCAAGGCAAGGAATTCGATGCTGATTTCTTCTTCGACGAGACCAACGAGAAGATAGTGAAATACCAGATAAAGGAGAGGCAGAAGGTGCTCCAGAAGATAATACTCCCGGTAATACTCGTAGCAGTGATAGGCATTTTGATATTCGGTGTGGTAAGCATATACGGCAATGCCAAGAAGAGCTCCCAGGGCAAGACCTCAACAGCAAAGCCCATAGTTCTCCTGCCAGGCGGCAGCTCCACAATAAAGAACACGAGCAGCAGCACCTCAACAACAACAGTAAGGACAACCACAGTAAACACGAGCACTACGACTATACTTCCCCCTCCGCCAGCAACGATCACCATAGACAACATAAATGCCTTCTACAATTACAGCGGGCCTTCGTACGAGGGCAGCCAGTTCTGCGGGCAGGCCGCAAGGTCAGAGGTGCTTTACGCGAAGAGGATATTTACAGGCAACACTATGTTCTACATGAACCAGACAGTATACAGCTACGGATGCAACCTGACGATAACTAGAATATATTCAACAACGCCTGGATTCGTGGTGAACAAAACAGTTCCAGCGCTGCCGCTCCACCTGCCCCCTGGATCGACGCAGTACATAGAGATACAGCTTAGGACGCCGAACAGCACGTTCGTCGGGCCTATGTCTGTAACATTCAATGCAAGGTAAGCGCGCATATACAGCTCCGGCTTTCCCTTGCAAAGCAATCCCTACCAATTTTTATCCCTTTTCTCATATACTTATAGTTGGTGGTGGTCTTGGAGAACAGGGTTATTGCCGACATGCTGGACGAGATCGCATCCATGCTCAGCATAGAGGAGACGCAAAGCTCGAGGTTCGAGGTCAGGGCCTACAGGAAGGCTGCGCTTACCGTGGGAACGCTTCAGGAGCAGGTCGAGGACATATACAGGAAGGAAGGTACGAAGGGGCTGATGGAGCTTCCGGGCATAGGGAAGGGAATAGCTGGCTCCATAGAGGAATACATCAAGACAGGGCACATGAAGAAATACGAGATGCTCAAGAGGAAGTACCCGATAGACATGAAGGGCCTGACCAACATAGAGGGGCTTGGGGCCAAGAGGGCGGTTGCTCTCTACAAGGAGCTTGGCGTCAGGAGCATAGCGGATTTGAAGAAGGTGGTCGAGGAGCACAGGATAAGCAAGCTCCCGGGATTCGGGGAGAAGAGCGAAAGCGCAATAGGGAAGAACATAAAGCTCGAGGAAGCAAGGAAGGGAAGGATGCTCCTGGGTGATGCGTTCCCCGTTGCAGAGCGCATCGCCGGCAAGCTGGCTGGCAGCAAGCTTGTCGATACTGTAATGGTAGCGGGATCGCTCAGGCGCATGCGCGAGACTATAGGAGACATAGACATACTCGCGCTTGCTGACGACAGCTCCAAGGTCATGGATTTCTTCTCCGGGCTTCCAGAGGTTTCAAGTGTAGTGGCAAAGGGCAGGACCAAGACAACGGTAAACCTAGAGATAGGCCTGAACTGCGACTTGCGTGTCATAGCGCCAGAGAGCTTCGGCGCTGCGCTGCAGTATTTCACAGGGAGCAGGGACCACAACGTGCAGGTGAGGACCATAGCCGTAAACAAGGGCTACAAGCTGAACGAGTACGGGCTGTTCGACTCCAAGGGCAAGATAATACCCACAAAGGACGAGAGCGCGATATACGAGCGGCTTGGCATGCAGTACATGCCCCCGGAGATGAGGGAGGCGAGGGGCGAGGTAAAGCTTGCCCAAGTTGGAAAGATACCCGAACTGGTTGATCTGAGGGACGTGAGGGGCGACATGCATACGCACACCAACGATACCGACGGGGCAAACAGCATAGAGGAGATGGCTGATGCAGCTATAAATGCAGGGCACGAGTACTTCGCCACTACAAACCACACCAAGAGCCTCGGCATTGCAAGGGGTATGGACGAAAAGCAGTTCGCCAGGTTCTTCAGGCGCGTTGACAAGCTAAACGAATCCCTAGATGGCAAGATAACGATACTGAAGGGCGCTGAGGTCGACATACTCAAGGACGGGAGGCTGGACCTGTCAAGGGAGTGCCTGGAATCCATGGACTGCGTTGTTGCAGCCATACATTCATCCTTCAAGATGTCGGAAAAGGAGATGACCGACAGGATAATCAAGGCGCTGGATACAGGCCTTGTCGACATACTCGCGCACCCTACCGGAAGGGAGATAAACATAAGGGAGCAGTACCCGCTTGATATCGAGAGGGTTTTCGAGGCATCGGAGCGCAACGGCGTGGCGCTGGAGATAAATGCATTCCCGAACAGGCTTGACCTCAACGACACCAACATAATGAAGGCGTCGCACTACAAGGTAAGCTTCTCATTGGGTACTGATGCGCACAGGACCTCGCACCTCGGATTCATGAAGTACGGGGTCGGCACGGCAAGAAGGGGCTGGCTCACCAAGGACAGGATAATCAGCACGCTGCCGCTGAAGCGCCTGATGAAGGAATTGGCCTGACTGTTTTGCCGTTGCGCGAATGACGTACATCCAGATAACATATAAATATTAGGAAATGCGCTTTACTAACAGTGGTAAATTGAGCCTATACGACAAGCCGCACAGGCTTTTTGGGAAGCACGTGGCAATGCCTATTGCGGCCCATTACACCAAAAAGGCGCTGGGTGCAGTCAAGGGAATAGCGATTGCCGGGTCTGTTTGGGCAGGCACGGAGCTGCTGGCGCACGGTGTTGACAATCTTTTCAACGGAATCAGCATAAGGAACAACATAGGCATGGAATCCGCATACATCGCTGCAGGTGTTGGGCTTACATACATACCAAAAGTAGTGAAGGACCTTTGGAGGGGCGAATTGAAGGCCAGCGAGCTGGCCCTGGGGGCAGTGGGGATTGTGGGCTCTGGCGCAGCATACAATTACATGCCAAGCATAAATTCCTGCATAAACGGCATACTTACCGCGCCGAATCCGTTGCAGCACCAGATGTCCCTAACGAACCCGGAAATGGGTGCTGCGCTGCTCACCATAGGCCTGATTACAGGAGTGGTGTGGCAGGGAGTGACTGACATAAGGTCCTATTCGTCCAGGAAAAGGGAGAAATCCGCTACATGAACCTTGAGAGGTTGAACTGCTTTACAGGAGCATTGGGCTCGGCGTCCGTGCCGAATACGTCCCTTATCTCCTCCTTTATCAGCACAAGGCGCTGCTTTATGTAGGGCTCGAGGTCGTACCTGTCGGCCAGGTCTATGGCCATGGTAAGGTATTTCTCTATGCTGCCCTTTGAGATCGTGAGCACCAGCTTTCCGTTGCACCGCGTGCATTTGCCTATCAATGGGACCCTCCTGTACTTGGCGTTGCATGCGACGCACCTGAAGCTCTGCCTGGAGAACGAGTGCATGTTACCTATCAGGTCCGGTATGAAGTGGCTGAGGAGCAGTCGCTTTGCGGAATCCGCCTTGTCTACGCTGTAGAGCATGTCTATCAGCCTGAACTGCGCCTCTATCTTTTCCTTCATGCTGTTCAGCCTGGTGTATATGCTCTTGTGCGGCGAGCCGTTTATCGCGTCTATGCCGCTCAGGTGGGTGAACATTATGTCCGAGAATTCGTGGCTTTCCTTGAGCCTGTCCCTTACTATGCACACCTCTGCTTCCGACGGGGACGCATACTGGTTGGTCTTCTCGTAGAAGTCCAGGCCGTAGCTTGTTACCACTTCCATCTCGTGCACCTCGTCGTCTATCTCGCTCACGTCCAGCTTTGTAGTAAGTATGAGCGGAGCGTCCATGGTGCCGCCTATGGTCACGGGCAGGTAGCTCCTTGAGAAGTTGATCAGCGCGTCCATGAGCAGCATCATCGTGTCCTCGTCGCCGTCGCAGTTCCTCCTCCTGGCGCAGATTACGTACGGATGCGCAAAGCCCACATGCGCATCGGTGAAACCTGCTATCCTGCAAAGCACGCCTGCGCTAGTGTGCGGGGAGAGCGTTATCACGTAGTGTCCAACCAGGTCTTCCATCGAGCTTATGTTGTAGAACGGCTCCATCTTGTAGAATTTCACGAGCAGCTGGTCTATGAACTTCGCGACGTTGAGCATGCACTGCGCTCCGTCCCTGTTTATCACTATGTCCTGCGGGAACATTTCCACGAGCTGGTCCTCACCAGTAAGCTCCTTGCCGTAGCAGTCCCTCTCGTAACCCATATCCCTTAGCTTTTCCACAGGAACCATCACCTCCCTTGGATAGAAGTGTGTCATCGGCATGTCCGTGGCATCAAACCTGGAAGTGCCGTCCTTGAATATGTGCACGTTGTTCATGGCGCGCAATATCCCCTTCTCCATTGGCTCTGGTATCTTGTCCCTGTTCATGAGGAGCTTGACGCCCTTGAAGCTCTTGCTTAGCGAATTCACGCCGAGCCCTGACATTGCGGATTCTATCAGCTCCATTATGTGTATGCTCCTCTGCTCCTTCGCGTATGCGTTGCCGCCGCAATTTGGGCATACGCGCTTCTCCGTTACCCTTCCGCAACTGGCGCAGGTTCGCTCAAGGCGCGCGAAGGAGCCGTGCTTGCTGCAATACGGCTGGGAGAGCACCTCCCTACCGGACCTGCACCTGTACTTTGCAACTTCCACGCTTATGCCCCTGTTGCCGAACTTGTTTTTCTCGTTGCTGTATACCTTCGTTATGCTTCGCTCCTTGCCGCCTGATTCGCCAACAGGGAACAGCACATGCGGCGAGGGCTTCATGAGCCTTTCCTTTGCCTTTTCCGGCCTTCCTATCCTTCCGCCTATTCTTGTTGCCCTGCGCATGACCTTGAACGGCGCCACGGAGTTGACATTCTCTAGAGATGTCTTGGATTCGTCATATTCGTGGGTTTTGGACATGTCAAGCGCACCGTCCTTGGAAAAGCCCAACGACGCAAGCAGGCTCTGCGCATGCTCGCCATCGACAGTAATGGACCTTTCCCCCTCGGCATGGGGTATGCAAAGCCTTTCCATGACCTCCACTATGGAGTCGTCCCCGTGCGCCTTGGGGAAGGTTATCCTTTTTACCCCGAAAAGGCCTTCCTGAGCGCCCTCCACCTCAGACATGGAAACGCATTCGGACAGGATGCCAAGCTCCTGCGTGCTTATGTCCGAATAGTCGTATATGTATTGGGGGTGCATAGGTACCCCGTGCCTCTGCGACAATTCGTATGCAGACCTGAAGCCAGTTTTTCCGGGCGCATCTGCACCCGATGCCTTGAGCTGCTCAGTCCAGTACTCCTCAACGTAGCTCGTTGGCTGCAGCGGCGTATTCGACTTCTTGAAGTCGCCGTACGTTACTAGTATGTCACCGACTGATATTATCTTCGTGACCCTGCCCTTGAGCGCGCGTGCGGTTTCTGCGTCGCTTATCCTCAAGGCCTCTCCAGTGTCAAGCTTCACGAACGGGCCCTCTATGCTGTCTACCGGCGCGGCAACGCATCCCTTTCCGGGCTTTTCGACCCTCAGCTGGGTGCCGCAGACTATGAAATCGTCTAGTATTATCATTGTTGCTGGGTTGAAGCCTTTCGCGGCTATTCCGGTTATCCTCGACCTGCCGTACCTCAGCCTGAACCCGCCGTTCCTGTTCGGGTATGCGATGACCGGCCTTCCAGCTACCAGCTCCTGCAGGAATACCGCGCTTGTCTTGGATTTTTCCTTTGGATCCTCCTTTGCAGGGCTCTTGTCGAATCTTATGATGCTGTTGAGCCAGTTCCAGTCAAGGTCGAAGGCTTTGGTGTACTTCAGCACGCTCTTCGCCTTCTGCGCTATGCCCTCGCATATGACTAGGCCTATCCCGCCGCGCACCTTGTTCGTTATCATTTCCTCCTTGCCGGACTTGTCAAGCCTCTTTATGTTGCGGTGTATGTTTATCTCTATCCTTTCCGTGGGCATCCCGTCAACGCATACGCTAAGGTTCTCCAGTATGACCCTCATGTCGCTTTCCGGGGGGTAGTACTGCAGCCTTGCTATCCTTGCATGGTACAGCTGCATCTCCTCTATGCACCTTTCCACCTCTGATTGCTGCGCCCTGTATGCGCCTATCCCGAGCAGCTTCCTCCCGTAATCTGCGAGCGCAACGGACATCGCTGCGCCCGTACCGCCCGCTCCCCTTATCGGCCCTGCATACACTATTGCGATGTAATCGGAACCGTCGGCGCTCTTGTGGAGCACCACTGCCTGCAGGCCCTCGGTAGCCGCCACGACCACTGCATCGGTTAGTATTGCAAGCCCCACGCGGACAGCTATCGTAAGCCTTTCCTCTACATCCTTTCCGGAGAATGCGCTCCCGGTGCATATCTCCTTCACCATATCGAATGCAAGCTCCTTCCTTCCCCTTCCCTCCATTTTTCCCTTTATCATCCCCGTAAGGCCCTCTATGCCTATTATTCCCTCAACCCTTGATGCGAGGTCAGGAGCGGGCTTAATCTCAACGAACCTTTCAGGGTCAAGGCCCCTCTCCCTTGCGCCTGTGGCAACTGAGTAAGCAGCGTCGAAATCCGTCTTGAGCCTGCCGAAGTAACCGGAGGTGTCCATAGCATCATTTGTTGAAGTTAACTGTGATGAAGCTGTTCGACTTTGCCTCGTACACAGGCACGACGCACGGGCTCGGTATGTGCCCCTGCACAAGCTGGTATTCTGTTGTTGCCTGCCATGTCCCGCTGTTTATTATATCGACGCCGTGGTAGTTGGATATGCAGTTCTTGTGGACATGGCCCATCAGGAGTATGTCAGGAACCTTGTCTATTACAAGATTGTCGTCCCTGCTCGGCACTATTATGTTCCCGCCCCATATCGGCGAGAGGTGCCTCCTTTTCAGTATTTCTATCATCGCCTTCTCGGGGTTCGCATAGCTAGTACCAGGGATTGACCTTATTATTGAATCCAATGAAGTGCCGTGGTAAGCGAGCACGTCAATCCCGTGAAGTGTCAGGAAGCTTGGGTTTGGGAGTATGTGGACAGTATCGGACTTGAAGTCGCCGACGAGCTCGCTGTTTAGGGCAGGCTGGGGCTCGGCCCTCTGCACCGCATCGTGGTTGCCAGGTATGACGAACACGTGTATGTGCTCGGGTATCATGCTCATGAAATTGAAGAACAGCTTGTATTGCGCGTATATGTCCAGTATCGCAAGGTCCCTGTCCTGGTTTGGATAAACGCCTATCCCGTCTACAACGTCGCCGCCCACGACAAGGTATTTCACCTTCCCGGCGACGTCCCTTTTGTCCTCGTAGTTTCCGTTTATCCATTTTATGAAGTTGGCGAAGTTCTTCTCCATGAAAAGCTTGCTCCCTATCTGTATATCGGATATGAACGCTATTGCCACATCGTCATCCACGCGCTTCCTTTCGTGTATCGGCACGTCGGGCCATACAAGCTCGGTCGCTATGACGAACGGTCCTGATATCTTCCCCTTTATGGCTACCACCTCGTCGTTGACCAGGTGCCTTGCCTTTTCGAACAGGAGCTTCGCCTGCTGCGACGTTCCGTTCATGAACATTATCTTTGCCTCTGAAGTTTCGTCGTCTATGACCACCATTATGTTGCCGTTCTTCGTGGTTATCTTGTTGAGTATTATGCCTATAACAGCGACCTCGCGACCGCTGGAGTATGATTTAAGCCCCTCGAGGTTGGACATCATCCCGCTTAACGTGCCCCTGTGCTGCTCGATTATATCCCTGAGCTTTTGCATCCTGCTCCTGAAGTGCGATACGAATCCGTCAATGCTGCCGTTCGAGTATTCCATCTCGTGGTTGCTTATGCTGTAATTTGCTTCGACATCAGCCGCGCTGGCCCTGAAATCGGGCTTAGGCACTATCTCTATCGGCCGGGGGGCCTTCTCCAGAAGCATGTCGCTGACTATCCCCTTTATTACAGAATCGTTCACGATCTTAAGCTCAGGATCAGAAACCCTCCTCTCTATTATCCTCGACGCTATGTCGTCTATTTTGAACCCCTCCAAGACCCCGGGATTCACGTCTGCAGCTACGAGGACGCCGAACTTTGAAAGGCTTTTCACAAGATACTTGATTGGATCTTCGGTATTTTCGCCAGCCATGTCAATTACTGGTTTCCGTCTTTATAGACTCCAACATGCTTAGGATGCTCCATACGGAGGTCCTGGCCTGCGACGGCAGGTTTATGTCGTTGCTTATGGCGTCTATGCTGTATATTGCAGAGGAAACCTTGACCACGTAGTCAGCCTCGGGCGCATCAAGATGATCTTTTGCCGTCTTTATTGCACTCTTAACGTTCCTGGGAACGCTGGTGTCGTTTAGCAGGAAATCCATCTGCCGCTTTATTTGGTCCATAAGTTCAGCTAGCTCTTTGTCGTCCATTTAAAACACCCCTAGAAATTAGACGTAACTATATTGATATCAATGTATTTATTCTTATCTGAGGCATGGGAGCCACAGTAAGCTCTATATAGGTTAAATATAACAGCTTATTCGCTAAGGTGCGAAATTTTGTCACAATCAAAATCCGGCGATGGCAACAGGCATGTGCACTCAACGTTCCTGTCGGACTTCATACTCGGGAGCCAGGACGGGCTTGTCAATGTACTTGGGATAATACTGGGAATTGCCGCTGCTACAACGGATGTGCGGATAATATTCGTAGGCGCGCTTGCGGCGCTCGGGGCCGAATCCATATCCATGGGCGCAGTTGCATACACCTCCACAATGGCTAGGCGCATGCAGTACATCAGGGAAACCAAAGAGGTGATGGAGCAGTCAGACAGTACCACAGAGCACGGCAAGAAGGAGATAAGGAAGATACTCGGTAGATGGAACTACAGCGGGAAGGAGATTGACAGGATAGCCGCAAGCATATCCTCCAATCCCAAGGCATCGCTGGAGTTCATCATGTCGCTCGGGCACAAGATGGAGCCTGTTGAGGATGGGGCGCCAATGCGCAGCTTCGCGATAGTGCTGGTATCGACGATTTTCGGCTCCATGGTGCCCATAATTCCGTTCATATTCCTGTCCAAACACATACTTCTGGGCGCGATTGTATCCGTGGCCTTGAGCGGGTGCGTGCTTTTCATGATAGGGTATTATGAGGCAAAGAAGACGGTAGGATCTGTATGGCGCAGCGGAATGCGCATGCTGATAATAGGGTTGACTGCAGGTTTTGCAGGATACCTGATAGGACATTTCATAGGAGCCATATGAGCCACAAGGAGCGATCCCGGGGCGTTTTTCAATGGAAGCAAGATTGTGCCGCTATTGCAGGGCATACGATATAAATATATCATTATCCATGCTAATGTTTGGATGGCAAATGCTAAAAAATCAGACGAGCCAGTAGAAATCATAGGATACGGGGAGCCCCCAGGCAAGAAAGTCTTGGACGTTCTGGATAGATTGTACAACGGGGAGCTGAACAGTAAGTATCCGCTGCTCAACAGGGCGCTTAATGTCGTATCCAATGCCAATTTCCTTGATGCAGCGCTCATAGCCCTGGCATTCCTGGCAACTGTCACGGCATTCGGGTTTTATCCTGCAGTAATAGCCCTCATATTGATAATAGCGCTGTTTGCGGTGACGCTTCGCAAGCCATTCCTGGGACTTATCCTGTTTACGCTCATAGCTTTTCCCATATACATGTACCAGGTGCCCGTGCTTGCGTGGGCTTTTCTAGCTGGTGCCGCGTTCATGCTCATATACGGGTACATACACTACAGGGTTGCGGCGTTCATATACGCCCTGACTGCGCTTGCGTTCTCCCCATTGGGATACATATTCGAGATTCCGATGCTGCTGTTCTGCATACTCATAATAGGCAACAAAAGAACCGCGATTGTCGTCGTGGTGACTTTCGTGCTCGTCCTGATGCTTTCGGCAGTTACTGGGGTGCAGAACACAGGCTACATAGCGTATAACGCCGGTAGCGGGCACAGCGCAATTGCAGGCATATACGAAAACCAGGCATTGGGAATAAAGCAGGGATTCACGGTATTTAATTTCGGCCCAGGGATCGCTGCAACCCTGTCAGGCTTCATGAGCGATCAAGTCACTTCGCAGATTGCGTATTTCTTCAGCTCGATAGCAAGGATACTGATTGCAAATCCGATTGGATACATAATCCAGATAGGGCTTATTGCCGCGGTGATATTCGCAGCAGATTGGTATGTGTATTCAAGCAGGTCGAAATACAGGGGAACTGTTGCAAGCCTGTTCGGGATCGTTTATCCCGTATCATTCATAGCCTTGGCCGGGTTCATAGGCATAGGTACTGACTACTTCATGCCTTTCCTCAGCTTTATTGTAGCCCCGCTGGCGCTCTACTTTGCTGAGTACTACAACATCAACACCGTATTGTCGCTAGAGGTAAAGAAGAACGACATAAGGATGAAGTTCGGCGAGCAGTTCAGCGACATAAAAAACAACGCCTATGAAAGTTTTGACGACATAGGCAATTATGAATCGATAAAAAGGGAGCTTAAGGAAACGGTGATATCCCCGATAGAGGAAAAGAACGCATCAAGGACTTACAGCGTAAACCCCGCGAAGGGCATACTGTTCTTCGGGCCCCCGGGAACAGGCAAGACTATGATGATGCGCGCCCTTGCTAACGAGATACATGCCGGTTTCTATTATGTGAAGGCTACAACTCTTGTCTCGAGCAACATCGGCGAATCCGAGCGGCAGATATCTGGCCTATTCAACACCGCAAAGAGGAATGCACCCTGCATATTGTTCTTCGACGAGATAGACTCGCTCGCGATAAGCAGGGAGAGCGCGGGAATAGACAACATACACAGGAGGGTGTTGTCGCAGCTACTTGTCGAGATGGACGGGTTCCAGAAAGTTGGCAACGTGATAATAGTCGGCGCGACCAACAGGCCGGACCTGCTTGACAAGGCGATAATAAGGCCGGGAAGGTTCGACAAGATAATATACATGCCGCTCCCGGATGCGGAAGGGAGGAGGAAGATATTCGAGATCTATCTTGGCAGGTTGCCGGTTTCTGATGATGTGGACCTCAACGAGCTTGCAAAGAAAACAGAGAGGTACTCCGGAGCAGACATAAAGGCGGTGTGCGAGAATGCTGCAAAGCTTGTGCCTGGCGCAGGAAAAACAGTAAAAATAACCAGGCAGGAGCTTTCCAAGATCATAAAGGCCACGAAGCCCTCAACATCCATTGCCCAGCTTGAGAGCTACAAAAAATTCAAGCTGGACTTTGAAAGGAGCATATTCCAGGAAGCAGGAGAGGAGGCGAAAGAGAACATTAGCCTGGACGACATAGTAGGAAATACACAGGCAAAGAGGGTGATAAAGGAGACAATCGAGATACCTCTGCTCAATCCGGAGCTGTCCAAAAAATATGACATAAAGCCGATAAACGGGCTACTCATGTTCGGGCCCCCTGGAACGGGCAAGACGATGCTCATGAAAGCCATAAGCAACAGCATGAAAGGGGTCACGATGCTGGAGCTTAGCGGCGCAGAACTGACAAAGGCAAGCTCCGACAGCTCAACGGCAAAGATAAAGGAGGTATTCAACAGGGCAAGGGAGAACGCGCCGGCCATAGTATTCCTTGATGAAGCGGACAGCATATCACCGAAGAGGGGCTCTGTCAACGATGGCAGCTCTGCTACAGGCGAGATACTGAGCCAGATAGACGGGATAAACGGGATTACAGACGTCATAATAATAGGGGCGACCAACAGGCCATCGGCGATAGACCCGGCGCTCCTGAGGCCGGGAAGGTTCGACAAGCTCATATTCGTGAGGCCGCCAGAGCAGCAGGAAAGGTCAAAACTTTTCAGCATCTACCTGAGCAAGGTTCCGCTGGAGCCGAACATAGATTTTGGCGTCCTGGGTTCTGAAACCGCAGGCTTCACCGGCGCAGATATAGAAAACGTGTGCAGGGAGGCTAAGATAAAGGCGCTTAAGCGGGAGCTCAGCACCGGATCCGACGGCAAGATAACCATGGAAATACTCCTAAGCACGATAAGGGCAACTAAGCCATCCGCGCCGGACTCGGTGCTAAGCGAGTACAAGGCATTCGTGGATAAATACGGCGAAAGGTAGCGTGCGTTCTCAATGCCCTGTTAGGATCCTCTTCGCTCCGGCATATATCCTCCTGGAGCCCTCAGACATTGACGAATACCCCTCAAGTATGGCCTTGGTTATGCTTAGCCTTACGCCCATTTTTCCAGCTTTCTCCACTTCCCAGCTCACCATCTCGGATATCTTTACGACAGGAGCATCCTCGGGAAGCTTGTGCTCCTCGACAGCGCTGTATATCGCCTTCATTATTCCCGTAGTTATTGGAGGGCAGGAGCCGAGCAGCCTGAGCGCCTCCTTTATGTCGAAGTTCATTTCGGGCTGCTTCCCCTTCATTGCGAGCATCAGATCAACACCTTCCGAATACACAGGGAATATGCCATAGAATATGCCGTTATGCACAAGCTTGGCCATGTGCCCGGAGCCGCTTGCGCCGACGTAGCCGTAGGTGCCTTTGCCGGATACTGCCTTCAATACGTCCTCTGCCCTTTCATATGCATCATTGTCCCCGCCGACCATCAATGCGACGCCGTCAAGAAGGTCGCCCGGCCCTCCTGCACAGCCGACGTCCAGGTATGATATGCCGAATTTTTTCAGCTTGTTGTAGTTGGCGATGGAATCCTCATATATTGAATTGGATCCGTCTATGACAATGTCGTTTTTCCTTAGCATTGCAGAAATCTCCGCTATGGTGTCGTTGGTTGCCTTGCCTCCCGGAATCATCATCCATACTATTGAGCTTCCTTCCGAGGCATTGAGCCGATCCGCAAATTCCTTTATCCCTCTGGACAGGTATATGCGCTCCCTGTCCTTGAAGTGCGGGTAGTTCTCGTCGGTCCTGTTGTACAAAACAAGCGAATAGCCGCTGTGATGCAGCTTGTCCGCTATGTTCTTCCCCATATTCCCCAGCCCTATCAAGCCTATCTCTTTTGTACTCATTTAACTCACCATTTGATGAAGCGATTGTAAATAGAAGCGCAATTAAGGGATTTAATTCATTCCGTAATTTCTGACGAATTTTTTCATCTCATTTATCCTCTCTTTTTTGAAGGCCCTGTAAGCCACAGCCTTCTGGATAACTTCCTCAGGTATGGGCATTCCTCTTACAACGCGCTCGAATTTCTCGTCAGCTTTCGATGCATCGTCGTTGCTTCTTGCGAAGCTCCTGGACAACGCCTCATCCCAAGCCATAGAAAGATCCCTTGGGTTATAGGGATTGGCTATCCTCCTCACGAACAGCTCGTAGAAATTACTATGGGCGGGACTCTCCTTGAACAGCCCCGACAGGTCCTTGTTGCTCTTCAGCCTACGTATTGTTTCTTCAATCACTTCCCGCGATTTGTAGGGCCGGGACCTGTCTTCCGCCAAAAATTCCCAGTTTTTATACCTGTACAAATCATCTGTGCCTATGTTAATCGTCAGCGCGGATGCTGCCCTGAAGTACTTGCTTGCGACCCTGTCCATGGGAAACGGATATATGCTGAACGTGGACTTTTCCATTTCAACCATCAACGCAGGTATTACCAATACGCTATGGGAGCCGCTTTCGTCCTTGTAGAACGGCTCCTGCTCCCCCTTAAATGGCGTGCGCGCTTTCAAAATGTCCTGCAGATCGAAAAAGAAGGATTTAAACTCCTTCAAGTTCTCGGTGTTTGGCATAGGAGTGCATATCATGGTATAAGAGCTGCCTCCGTTCCTGGCAAATTTGTAGATTAATTTACCGTTTACGTGCTCTATGCGCTCCTTCTGCGCCTCGAACAGCGAAACTCTTGCCACAGCCAAAGATCATTACCTCCAAAATTCGTTGGTATTAAAGCTATTTAAGCGTTTATTACAGTTTCCCGTCCCACTCCTTGTAGAACCTTTCAAGAAATTCCTGCATGTATTTGTGGCGCCCCTTGGCAATTCTTCTTGCAGTTTCAGTATTCATACGGTCCTCCAGCAATAGCAATTTTTCGTAGAAATGATTTATCGTGTGGCCCTTGCCGCTTTTGTACTTCTCGAAAGATTCGTGCATTTCCGGTTTTATTTCAGGATTGTACATCTCCCTTCCGATTTTACCACCGTATGCAAATGCCCTCGCTACGCCTATCGCGCCCATCGCGTCAAGCCTGTCGGCATCCTGGACTATTTTGCCTTCCAGGGTCGTTGGGGTCGTCTTTACGCCTGCACCCTTGAACGAAACCTCATCTATGGCATTGCATATTTTTGCCGTTGTTGCGGCATCCAGATTTAGGCCCTTGAGCCACTTCCTTGCTGCGTCGGAGCTTGCCTTGTCATTACCCCCGTGAAACTTCCAGTCGGCTATGTCATGAAGGAGCGCGGAGAGCTCCACTACAAGCGTATCCGCATCGCTCTCTTTTGAAGCTATTTGCATCGCGTTGTTCCTTACCCTCAATATATGCCACCAGTCATGTCCGGAGCCCTCCCCAAGGAGCTCTTTTCTGACGTAGTTTTCCGTTTTAGTTATGAGTTCCATTTTGGATGCCATGCTTTTTTGCATTAAGAACCCCTCTTTTTATCGCTGAATCCCGTAAACCAAAGTCGGCTAATCTTTGTCCCCTTTTGATAGCTCATTGACAATTTCTGTTGCAGTCCATTCGATACCAACTACGGGCTCATCGCCGACAACCCAGGCATCATGTCCTGATGGGACAGAAGACACGTCTCCGGGCCCGATTTCGAATTCGGTCCCGTCTTTCAACTTGATGTGTAATTTTCCGGAAATCTGGTATTGGAAGTGCGAAGCCTCGCACCATTCTGTTTTGACCAAAGGTTTGATATCGACAGACCACTTCCACCCTTTTCCCAATACAAAACGCGCGACCTTTGCGCCCCCGACGTTTACGGATTCGAGCTTGGCACGACCTAACTCTCTAACTTCTTCGGAACCAGATATATTCTTGACCTCATAGTTTGACATATATTCACCAACAGTTAATTGATATAAAGAAATATAGATTTTTATATCAACGATAAGCCCGATAAGAACCTTGTGTGCAGTTTCGATCCTTACGAATCATACAAGATTTAAGGACAATTCCATATCCGGGACGCTGGCTTCCTGCAAAAAGATTTCAGCATTTCAAGACGATTGATGCAGGAACAAAAACATATATAAAACATCCTCGTCATGTATTAGCATGGGATTAGGAAAGGGATTGATGATTGGGATAATCATCATTCCCAATTCAATGCTGTCGGCGTGAACCAGAGCGATATTATAATACCAAGAGCTTACAGGGATGCGAACCCGTGCAACTTCAACGTCTACAATCCTAACGACACGGTTACCTTGACCTAGAGAAAGTATTCTGACGCCTTGGCCGGGATTGGAACCAAGATCATAGTATTGTTAACATTAGTAGAATTAACCTTAATTCTTATCATGCATTTGCATGTTCTAACCAGCTTGCTTGGTGAAGTAGAACATTGCAAAGTAAGCAACCACAGCCACAATGAATCCCAGGCTCATGGTGTACGAATATATGTCATTGGTAAATGCAGTAACCAGGAACTGTATTCCCGATGCGAACGCAATGAGCATACCAAGGAACCCTATGGCGCTTATGGCTGATAGTTTCCTGTCTTTTGACGCGAACGACATACCCACCACGGCTATCGAGCCTATGAAAACCAGTATTCCGATTACGTAATGAGCCAACAGTATTGGATGCCCTGCAAGCAGTGGGACGTAATCGGCAGGCTGGACAGCATTTCCAGGATAAGTTGGAAAGCTGGTAAACAGGTTCATGGTCATTCCCAGGACGAACTGTATAACTAAAAAAACAAGTATGCCGAGTGCTGCTCGCCTTATCCTTGCACGCCATTTGCTGTCCATAGATGCATCACCCAGTTAATAGAATAAATGAAAACACATAAAAGGCGCCTTGGCCGATAATCAAACTTCCAGTCTGAAGCCTTATAAGGATGTCGTCGAGTGTAAAGTTTTCTTATAGAAGCCTCAACACTAATTTATTGACATATGGTTTTAAATAATTTATTATTCCAATACTTGTGGTTAATAAACCTCAAGCACCCATTTTTCTTTTACGAGTGGTGCGACATAAGAACGAGATGTCCGGGGATAAAACCGTCCAAAACAGCCGCTAGGCGCACCCATCACGTATTTTGAATTAAAAAATAAAAGTTTAGCTTTTGCATTTTGGCAAATCTGCCAAAATCAACGATTTTTACAGATTGTTAATTGAGTAATTAGCGCGAGCCATTCAGTTTTTGTAGAATGTAAAGGTTAGCGCGAGCCTGCTCGCAGTAAAGGGAATTAGAATAGGTTTGGTCTAGACCTGTTTTCATATAATCACCAGATTCCCGCTGAATTGAGCAGGCATTATATTGGTAGATTTTATGGAAAACCAAAACGAAAATAAGGGACAAAGGAATAGGACCTCAGACGAGGTTCAAGCAAACAGGAAGTTGGCGATAGAAGCTATAAAGCACGAATTCTTTTCAAAATTGTGGGCTATTCGTCTCCAAGATGCAGCTAGTGAATGGATTAAAAGGATGGGTAATGACTTCAGCATACCGACTGAGGAATTTTTTGAGTTTAGTAATAAGAACAAAGAGGTTTATGACAGCCTGAAGACAGCATCTATAGATGAAGTAGAGAAACTTTTTGATGTTGTTGTTAAGCAAATGCTTTCAGAGAAGGCAAAATCAGATGAATATATGAGCAAGGTTACGGCTGAAGGTGTAAAATGATGGTGGGTAATATGACTAAACAAAACGCAAAAAATGAGCAAAAGACAATCTCGTTCGGGATTAAAGGAACTCAAGAAGAAATAGTGCAGGAAATAATAGAGAAAATAGAGGAATGTAAGGAGGGACTACTTTCTAGTAATGCTTCGCTATGGGCTAAATTTCCTGTGAATTTTGCATTATATCTTCAAGGCAGATTGGAGGAATATATTAGGCAAAATAAATTGCCGTTAAAAGTCGGTTGCGGCAGCGAGTCCCACTTTAATTCTCTTGATGACGTATCGCTCAATAGTATGGCGACTGTTTATATACAACGGGGTATGATTGAAGGTGATGGTATAAAAGAGATAGATTCAACAATTATACCAACATTAAAGAAATCGTCTTCCGCACAAGACAGAAGCGATTACAACAATATGTATAGGTAAGGTCTGTAAAATCCGCTCTCTGAATTTAAAATAAGTAGAAAATGATAGCAAATCAAAGCATAGATACTAGTAGAGATTATTATGGACTCCAAAAAGCATTTTTCTTTTATAGAAGGACTGCACAGTGCAGACTAAACATACAGGTTGTTAGACGTCAATAAATGGTATATTTTCGACGACAAAAGGTTATTATACCTTTAAGTTTAATGATATAATAAAGCGTTAAAAAATATGCTTGGGGTTGCAAAAACCCTTCACTTTTGCTCAACTGTGTTCTATAGGTATATTTCTGTAACGCTTTGAGGAATTTGTATGCCACAGATTAGTTTCCATATTGATAAACCACGATTAAAACTGTTAGAGGAAATGAAACAGGCAGGTTTCAATCGTCAGCAGGTTCTCAGACTTGGAGTTATAGCTATCGCCAAAAAATACGGATTTGACGTTACGAAATACGGGCTTAACCCAGATGAGAATAACGTAAAGATGCCTAATTCTGAAAAGTAATTTTCTTGTGATTTGATGGAAAATAAATCTAAACCCTTAGCGGAGCCCAGCGATGAGGACGTAGAGCTGTTGCTATGGGGTTTGGAGAATAAAGACCTCATAAGAAAAAATGACAGAACTTTGGCTTTATTGCTTGATGTTATTGAGAAAAGGATGATGGATGCCCAAAAGATGTTATAATTGATTCAGTTCGGTGATATAGATGGTAGAGAGTATTTACAGTAATTTTATAGGGAAAAATGTTGTAGTTAGGCTCAAAGGAAGCGGATTTAAAAAGTTTGGAAAATTGACGAATGCTGATAATAATTTTGTAGAATTGTTGTTTAGAAATGGCAAAACAGAATTGACCGCAATTGATACTATAGAGAGTATCAAGGAAGATATGTTTGTTAGGTGATATAGATGGTAGAAGAAAAGGTAACTAATGGAACTGTTGAAGAAGCTTTGGACGGAACAACAAAAAATGATGGTGATTTTATAACACAATTTACTCAAACTATACTAAAAGACATACAAACCTATAACTTCTGGGCAGAGGACATAGCAACCAGCTTGCTATCAACCTGTTGCAGTAAAGTAAAGGCATACAGTAGAATAGGGCAGTTTAGGCTCAACGTATGGCATATAGCAATTGCTCCAAGTGGCAGAGGAGTAAAGAGTGCACCATTTAACCATTTCTTAGAGCCGACCTTAAAGGAATTAGAGAAATATACAAAAGCAGACTATAAATTGCCTTCGAGTTTTAGCCCGGAATCAATAGTAGATTATCTGAAAAGACAATCCTATGGCATTATAGCAAGGGATGAGATATCAAAGTTGTTCAAGGAAACTTCAGGCAAGGGCTATACTGCTCAGATGATAGAGATTATGAGCAATATGTATGATGGCAAGATAGACAAGAGATTTACATTTGCTCACGGTTTAAACGATATAGACGACTGCTATATTACTTTGATAGGAGCAGCAACACCATACATATATTCTGTTTTAGAACAAAGTGCCTTCGTTCAGGGACTAGGAAATAGAATACTGTTCGAGCATTATAAGATAGATAGACCAGTAAGGAACATTACCGACCTTTTTGGTGATACGCAAATCCATAGACTAAGAGCGGATAAAATAGTAGAGTTTGCTAAGATGCTCTATAATATTGATAAACTAGAGAACTTGACAGTAGAGATAAACCCAAAGAGTAAAGCTGCTGAACTAATAACCAAATTTGATAACACAATATCTGAAAGAGTAAATAAAGGCAAAGAAAGCGACATCAAAAAGTCATATTTAGATAGGTCGTTATTGTCAGTATTAAAACTATCTTCCCTGAAGGCAATTAGTAGCCAGTATAACACAATAGAAGTGCATAATGCTAAAGATGAGATTAAACTAGAAGTAAGAGTAGAAGACGCACAGTGGGCAATAGACAAGGTAAATAGACACTTAGACTCATTTGATGAAATGTTAAAAGAATGGTATACACAACCAAGAATCAAGCCCGTAGAATCATACGAAGCATACTTTGAAACCATAAAGAGAACTATAGCCGATTCACCAGATAAGATACTAACTATGGAAGAGATTTTTAACCAAATCGGCTGGACATACTCAGGAACCCCGTATACCGATGGAAAAGGAAAAATAGAGGCAGCAGTGGGGCGTGGAGATATTAGACAACTTTCAGATGATGAGATAAAGAGTTTACCAAATGATACTTTAGCAAGGCATAAAATTGACATTAAAAGAAGGCTACCACGAACTTTCGGTTTAAATAAAAATATGAACGATGATAGGAAAAGGTGAAAAATCAATATTTTATTTTCGGTTATAAAAATATGATTTATGACGTCAAAAGGTTATATCTTTTATATTTTTACGCTATTTAACTTTATAAATATATATTTTTTATTTTAAGTAAAAGATATAAAAATATAAAAATATGGCTGTTTGACGACGTAATCAATTATTTATTTTGAAAATAAAAATATGGTTTTAAAGAGAGTAAATTAGAAGGTTTTGATGATGTCCAATAAAGCCGAAAGATGCAATTTGTGGGTTTATAAGGCATTTACTTATAAGAAAAAATTACTAAAAAATGGTTTGATAATTATGTCAATAAAAACAATCATATTAAGAGTAAGTGATTTGATGACCTTCACTAAATTTCCCAAAGCTGGGTATATCATTACCTATTTGGGCAAAGATGGTGAAACTCTTGCAGAAAAGCCAAAGAAAGTAGCAAAATATTTTTATGTGG
Source organism: Candidatus Micrarchaeota archaeon (assembly GCA_028866575.1). NCBI lineage: Archaea > Nanobdellati > Microcaldota > Microcaldota archaeon. Next base: position 50,813 of record JAGWHU010000005.1, read on the forward strand.
GTGTAGAAGAAGAACCTGTAATAGCTGAACGGGATAAGAATCTAAAGAAAGACCTTGGCGAGCTAAGAAATAGTGGCTGTATCATAAAGTTCGTTAAGAAACTGTTCTATCCGGGATATATAGTAGAGTGATGGATATGTCGAGAAAAAACAATAACAACTTAGCATTAGCACTAGTCGTTATATTGATAATTCTACTGGTATTTGTGATATTAGGGGCTGGTGGATATCTGTCAATATCGGGAGTAACAAATATTCTGAGCAAACCTGTTGTAAATGTCCCTATAAGTGCGAAATTGCCTTAAAGGTGTTTTTATGCCAAGAAGAGTAAAAAGTGAGAAGCAAAAGGATGGAAACTTGCTGTATGGAATAGTTGCTATATTTCTTATAATAATAGTTTTGGGGTTCTTGTTTAGTTCTCATCTATTATCTTTTAGTAGCTGTCCACCACTACCTCCAGCAATTTATAGTGGAGCTAATGCAACTGGCAGTGAAGGCACAGGGTATTCATCAACAGGCATATCAATAGTGTCTTGCGTTGCTCAATATCAGAATAGCTCATTAACACCTGCTTATATCAACTATAGCTTTGTGTATTACGTTAATCACAACCCATCTACTGGAGCACCATATCCCGGAGTAGCACAAAGTGCATCAATAAGAGTAGTTTCAACAAGAACAGCTTCGCTTATATCTGCTTCAAATCAGTATAACCAAATGCAACTACAAACAGTTATGTTAGCTTTAAACCAAACACAAGCACAATTAAAGCAAAACTCGGCTGATAATTCCTGTGGTTTTAATAGCAACACTTGTTCAGTAGAACTGCTGGGAATACAAGCTAGCACTGAAACAGCAGCAATTATAAACAGCGCTATAGCGTTTAATAATCAGCAATCAACGACTTCTGTTTCAACAGTAACCACAATAGCATCAACAACCAGCACAATAGTAGGTCAATCTACAACACAATCAACAACTACAACAATACAACAAAGTTCTTCAGGTAGTCAAAATATATTACAGCAATTCTTTACTTGGCTACAGAATTTATTTAGTAAGAATTGGATAAGCTGGTGAGTTTATGGGAGCAATAGCTTATGTATTTGCAGGTATGTTGTTGATGTTTTTAATATTTGCTGCTGTATTCGGCTGGATACCGATAATTTATAATTACATTATCGGAGTAGCAACTTTCTTAACAAATATCTATAATGGGCTAACAGCAGTTGGCAAATATTTAGCTCCGTAATGCTGCCTTTCTTTAAATATGCCAGAAATCACTGGTGTGATAACTTTCTGTTGCAGGAAAGTAACAGTGAGTGTATGTCAAACAACTTAGATGATGAGGAGGAAACTGAGGAAACCGAAGAAAGCGAGGATGATGAGGAAGAAGATGATAGCAAAGAAGGTTTTTCGTTATTCAAAAGAAAAGAAAAAACTAGTCTTAAAGAATTATGCAATAGGTGTAATGTGAGAGTAGTAAGGGATAGTAAAAGTAAAAAGTTGAGGCTAGTTAAGAAAAATCCTACTGGTGAGAGCCTTGATGGTAGCTGTAAAAAAGAAGTGATATGGGCAACGAATAAACAATTCAAGAATGAGAATCAGTTAAAATCGTTCTTGGAACATAAAGCGAGATGATTTAATGGCAGAACTTTGTGAGTTTTGTGGCTTTGCTGTTGTAGATAATGATGCGAGAATTGGTAGATACCATAAGAAAGAGAAGAAAACAGATGTTTATCATAGAGAATGCTACAAGATAATGATGTTTGAGAAAATATCCAAGTATCTAAAATCTATGAATGATGAGTTAGGGTATATCCGTAATGCTTTAGAAGAAAAAGCTGCAGAAGATGAGGACTAGAGTGTGGTTAATTTGGGACAACTGCAAGTAGTAGGAAGAAAGGAATTGATGAGAATAGCAAATCGTAAGCCACCAAAGTTTCTTTATCCTGATGATATAAGGACAATCATAAATGGAGCACAGAAGGACAGGTATAGACTTTTGTTCTTAGTTTTATGGATGACAGGAGCAAGAATATCTGAAGCACTATCATTAAGATATTGTGATATTGATTGGCGAGAGCATCAAATCAGAATGCTTACAGTAAAACAAAATGATTTAGCCGAAAGGATGATACCGATTCAACCAGAGTTAGAAACCGCATTATCAACATACATCACAACTCATAAATTAAATCCTAATGAACGATTGTTTAAGATGACACCTCAAGCAGCACATTTAGCGTTAAAGCACGTATTGAGAAGAGTAATGCTGCCAAAATGGATACACTTGCATACTTTTAGGCACTCATTTGCTGTTAATTGTTTGAGGAATGGAGTGTTGATTAACACTTTGAAAGTGATTATGGGGCATAGAAATATAGAGGACACGATGATTTACTTAACAGTGTTTCAACCAGAAGTCCATAAACAAATCAGTCAGGTTAAATTTTAATCTATCCGATAGGTAAAGCTTAGTTATCGTTCCAAAGACCTCAGATAAGTTGCCTCGGCAAGGTTTTGAGAAAGAGGATTGATGTTTAATAAAGTCAGGGTTTTATAAAGGAGAATTAAAGGATGAAAATGTGCTTCAAAACAGGTAATAGAGATTTTGACGACTGTGATATTTAAAAACCTGAGATAACCTCACAAATGAGAAACAAGACTTTTCCCAGTTCAAACACCATCAAATAAAAAGGGTTTAAAGTCAAATGAAAGGGTTAATTTTCAAAGCAAATACAGATTAATTTTGATATTATTGGCGTTTTATAGGGCAATATTGCAGAGGTTAGATGCCAATATCCAGAACCACAGAATACGACGATATGTTGAGTAGTTCGCTATCACTTTCTACTCAACCTCTATCGTTTTTTACGCTAAATGCTGCACCTTTTCTTCCAAATTTGGTGAACGACATTTGGGATGGTGTGTGGGATTTCAAATGGCTTTCGACCACACACCTGATATTTATAGGTGTATAGATGAAAAACAAAAAGATAAATGTAAATAACTACAGAGGCGAATTGCTCCTATCAGCTTTGTTTATATTCATTATAGGAGTAGGTCTTTTATTCCCAGTTAAAAGTAGCGGTAATAAAGCGAATCTGGTAACAACAAAAACAACAATATCAACAACAAGTATTATATCAAGTTCTACTACCTCACCAACTACTACGACAAGTATTTTAACGACTACAACAATAAAACCAATAAGAAATGTAACAGTAGAAACTCCTAATTGGGCTGGAATAACTGTTATGCAATTCATAAATTATACTACATTTTTACACAGGAATACAACTTACTCTAATCGTTCTGTTTATAACGTAACAAGCGTAAGTGCAAAGTGGAAAGTTCAAAATGTAACTAATAATAGTATGGCTCAGTGGATTGGTCTAGAAGATAACCACACGAATATACTGCAAGCTGGCACACAAAGTAATGAGGATGGGACGGCTACAATTTGGTGGGAATATTTTCCCGAAAACTCTTATACATCTGTTCTTGTGGCTCATATTGGTGATAACATATCGGGAGTTATAAAAGAAACATCGCTGGGTAATTTCACCATAATAATTAATGACACCACATCTAATGTTGTTTTTATCAAAAACATTACTGATTTACACACAATAGATTGGGCTTCATCACCCACTAATCTTTCATCTTATTATACGCCAATATATGCTGATTATGTAGTAGAACATCCTAGTATTTTTAATCAACTCATAAAGATGGGTTCTTTCAATTCAACAAATTTCACAAATGTTAGTGCTACAATAAACAATAAACAAGAGAATCTTTATAATCTGTCAAAAGATGTGTGGCGATGCTCTCCTTGTATAAGCAATAATTCAGGTAGTCAAGAATTAGTGCCTGTTATAACAAGCAGTCAAAGTTTCAGAATATCAAGAATGAATATAATTACTAAGTGATTTGATGAGAAAAATAATACCAATATTAGCGGTAGCACTGATGTTTCTGTTGTTTATGGGAGTAAATAGTGCAGTAACACCCCCGACAAATATAGTAAAATATATCCCAATTACATTTACAAATAATCAAGGTAATCCTGTAACTGCCGGAACACCACTATCATTTACGTTTAATGCACTTGCATATCAGCAATACGAAACAAATACGCTTAACAATACGGAGCTATTCTTTGCAAATGGAACTATAGCACCATCTTGGCTTGAAGGAAACTATCTTAATGAGCAACAGCAAACAAATACATTATACACCTCAAACTCCGTTTTGTTTTGGTTTAAAACACCTGCTTACACTTGGATAGGAGCTAACACTGGAACACCATTAACTAATACCATATATCTTGGCTTTGCGGGTAATACAGCTACAACTAGCAATCTACTATTGAGTTTAACTGCTAATGTAGGAGTAGCACCACAATTAACCTGCTCAAATCCATTAGCAACCGCTTCTTGCAGTAAAGGTAATGGGGTTCAGGGGATTTATGGGGAATATGATGATGGAAATTCTATATTTACTGTTTATGATAATTTTAAAGGACAGACCATATCAAGTGGCTGGGATACAAACACACTATCTGGTCAAGTGGTTTCAAACGGAATAACTACCGTAGGCACTGATTCATCTGGACAAGCATTATCTTGGAATACATTATATAATCCCTTAGGTAAATCGGTTGATTCTTTAATGGGATATGTAAATACACATACAGCATCTGCTAACAGCACAGGATTATCCTTTTCAGCATCTGATACTGAGGGATTAAACTTAGGAAATAATGGCATAATTGGTGGATATATTTGGAGTATCGGTATTGGGGAAAATTCGTTTATAGTAAATCCTGCTCCTCTTTTCAACTATGGTCATATAACTGCATCTTCTGCATCAAATTTTCTTTTGTCATTAGCGATACCGTCTAATGGCATAACGTCAAGTTTCGCAACAAATTATACTACAGTTTTTACATTAACAAACACAGCTTCTAATACAGTAACAAGTAATGCGGTTTATGCAGGAATTTATATGGGAAGTTTTGGCAATTTCAAAAACTATAACCAGTGGTTTAGAGTAAGAACACTACCACCAAACAGCATAATGCCAGCTGCTACCTTTAATCCAGTTCAGATTTCACTCTCAAATCCTACATTAATAGAAAGTAATACTCTGATAGACCAAGGTCAAGGAATACTATTTACAGCAGGAGTTTCTTTTGGTGGGCAGCCGTATAGCTATGCGTATAATGTTTATGCATACAATTCTCAAACCTCATCAAATACGCTAATAGCAAATATGTTATTTACAAGCAATTCTTATACATCGAACACTTGGTTCTGGCAGCCTTCAGGTAATCTTTATATTGGCAATAGCATATTCCACGCAAATGTAGTTATTACGGATAGCTCGTCTGATGTTGTTAATTCGGTATTCGTATATTTCGGATATAACTCTGTGTTCTTAGTAGGTTCACCTACAGAATCAAATAGTATAATTGATGTAGGACAAAAGACTTTACAGACCGCTAACCCATCGCAAGGAACTCAACCTTATGTATCTTATCAGTGGTTTACGAATTATGGTTCTACTGTTACTTGCTCTGGAACTGGTAATGCCATAAGTGGAGCAACATCAAGCACTTATTTTGCATCACCCACAACCTCGAATGCTTACGCATATCAGGTAACTGATTCTGCTTCATTAAGTGCTAACACTGCCTGTTCATCAGGTGATTCTGAAACAACTAATCCCGCATTAACATTAACCTCTCTAGTATCGTCTAACACAATTGCTGATAAAAGTCAATTTGAAACTTTCACTTATAAAATAACTGGAGGACAACAGCCATATACATACAACTTTATTATAACTGATTCGGCAAGTTCGGAAACAAGCAATAAGATTTATACTGGTTGCACACTGACAACTAACTCATTTACTCTACAGTTACCTATTTCTATGGCCACAGGATTAACCACCATAACTGCAAATGTGCAGGACTCAGCAACTACAAATACTCAACTGATAACAACTAACACTTTTGGTGTTAATTCAATACCAGTAATAACAATAAGCCCATCAAATGAAATTATAGACTCAAATCAGTTAGAGGTATATACAATATCTGATAGTGGTGGAACCTCACCATTCACTGTTGAGTTGTATAATGTTACAGGCTCAAAACAGCAGGGTTCAAACGTAATAATAACAACTGCTGGTGGAACTAATACAGTATCTTTTATTGTTAATAGCCCAGTCAATTCAAACAGCTTCACATTTAATGCTGTGGCTACGGATTATGGGACAACAGCTAATGATGTTGTTAATTCAATAACAAATACCATAACAGTAAATGCTATGTTAAGTGCTGTAATATTACCATCTACCCAGCCTTCTACTCCGGGAGCATCAGCAACATTAACTGCTACAGTAACAGGTGGGACTAAACCATACACTTACAATTGGTTAGTTATTGCTCCTGATGGTAGCATAGCTTACAAAGCATTTGGTAGCACTAGCAACTCTGTAACATTAGGTATAAATCAGAATGGTGGATATGTAGCTAATGTTTTAGTCAGTGATTCTGCATCATATTCAGCATTTAACATATCAGTAAATGCCACAATATCATCAAGCACTCCGGGAACTTCTGGTGGTGCAGGTGGTGGGGGAGGCTCACCATTCTCTAATACAATAACAGCAGTAGCCAATACCATATCTAATACCATAATAACGCCAGTGGCAGTCGCTGTTACCAACTCACCAGTAATTTTAGACTTACAATATGCGTATGGTGTTAGTGTCATCGGTATCCCAGTATGGATAATTTTTGAGATAATTTTATTATTTACCGCCTTGATACTTTATGGTAATAAACGAAGGCAATGGTCGTATAAAGACAATAACACTAGTTACATAGCCCCAGCCTTAATTGCTGTATTAGTATTTATCCTATTCTTAATGAGCAACATATTCTAACGTTTTAAAGTCGGTATTGATATTTTAAAAACCCTTAATGATGTTTAAAGGGTTAAGGACTTTAAATAAACTGAGCGTAAGTATGAGAACTGCTAACAGCCTTATTCAAAGATGATAAATAAACCATCCTGGATCCCATATTCAAAGAACAAAATCTAATGCACTTCTATTGTATGGACTGCCTGAATAACGCTCCATTTAACTTGGAACAAACGATGTCAGGGGCTTAACTCTTATATTAAACGTCAAGAATACGAGCCTTGGAGCTTAAATGTAAGCGTTATTTTTACCGCTGTAAAGTGTCATCTCTCATAAATCATAAGATAAGATTAAGTGGTAAAATGAAGGTCAAGCATATTGAGAAAACTGCACATAATACATACAATCGAATAAGAGTAGGCTATTACAATTACTTATCTGTCCCTGTATCAATAGCGACCTTCTTGGTAATATTTGAGGGCTTTTTATTGCTGATATTCCCACAACTTAGAACCTTATCCTCAGGAGCTATCGGACTGATTAGTTTTATGGTGATGATAGCATTAGCATATTACTTTGGCTATAGGTATGAGAAGATGTATGGGTAATTTCTATTTCTTCTTTAGGTCTAAAATCATAAGCACATAATTATTTCTGTATTTCATCATAATTTTAAACCCAAATCTCTCATAAAATTTAGGCTTTGTTGTAGTTAATAAGATAAAGTATGCATCTTTCTTGTTCTTTATTAGTTGTATAATTCTTTTGACAAGTGTAGTTCCTATTCCTTTACCTTGATGTTCGGGTAAAACATTAACCCAGAACATTTGATAGAAGTTGTAATCCATCCACGATTGAATGTAACCAGCAAAACCCAATATTTTACTATTATCTTCTGCTACCAAGTATCTTGGATTATACACATAATTATTAAACATAGCCTCTATTTCTAGCTTTGACTTCTTTTGATAGAGTTTAGAGTAATTTATGCCGACTATTTTTGATGCCATATCTGCTTCTTCTTTTCTTATTGGTCGTATTTTTATAGAATCATCTCAATTGTAGGTCTTTGGTTTTCTAAAGTTCTTTTCAAAAGAATGATAATCATCAGTTATTTCTTCTCCCTTTTTTATATCTCTAATTGCTTTAGTTATAACTTCTTCCTCGCCTTTATAATAAGCACTCAAGACATTTGGACTATCTGAATGATTGAAGTATTTACCATTATCCGAAGAAAAACAATATTTACCGCTCTTCTTACTTAACCAAACATATTCTTCAAGGTATTTTTGGACTTGATTTGGGAGTTTTTTAATTTGTTTCTTAGTGAATCTTAAATCAAAATTAGGTGTAAATCGCCATACAATAGTTCCTTTCTTGATATTCTGGTCAGCAAAAAGCCCTATTCCGTGTATTTTAGATTGTCTGATTTTTGTTTTTACACACATCATAGAATCAGCATAGGACTTACAGACTTTATGATTGTCTTACACATAAGAACTGATTTATGCTTGTATTGAATGTTAGGCTGTATTGACCACTATTACCACAGGCATTCGATAATACACATTCTTCTTTTCCGTTCTGTGAGAATAAAGAGTATCCGGCTGTGCAAGAGTCGGGTAGTGGCTCGCATAAACCGTTCTGTTTATCGTAGACATAACCAGCAGCACAATTACTATTATTTACCCCTAAAGCACCTGCTAATTGTGAGCCCTCTGCTTTACAATTAGAATTATTTTGGTATACTGCACCAGGAGGACAGTTAGGTCTTACACCACTACCACTAAAGTAAATACTAGCATTCCAATAACAATACCCTAATGACGAATTATAATAAGATGTTGCAGGGCATCCTGATTCTGTGCAATTATTGTTAGAATTGCAAGAAGGGATAAAAGTAAGAGGCAGTTTATTAGCTGGTTTTTGATTAAAAAGAATAAAACCTGCCAAAGCAATTATAGCAATAATTAGAACAGCCAAACCGAATATCAGTTTCTTATTGCCTTGTTTTTTAGGTATTTCTTTAGCCATAGAAGATATACTCTAATAAGGCTTAAAAAGGTTGTCAAAAACGCTACTTCTCTTGGAAGGTCACCCCTCCAGCCCCTTATCTTTATAAGACCTCTCAATTATCGTCTTATACACGTTAATTCCAGCGTGGAAACGGGGTTTTATAGGTTATCTTAACTTAAAGAGTCTGCCAGAGCCTTATTTCGCGTGTTCTAAGGCTCTCTACAGAGCCATATCAGGATAAGCGGGTTATAACCCCTTTATAGAGAGATTTACTTAAAATTAAGCCTATTCCTTTGCCTGTTTATATCATCAACCATAACCTTAACCTCATCCTTAATCATCCCCTGTTTATACTTGCCTTTGGCAACAATCTTTATGCTCTTGTTCTCATAAACCGCCTTTGGGATTTCTACGCTGTAGAAACCATTCCTGTCCTTATGTGCTTTTACTTCGTATTCGTTTTTCTTCATAAAATCACCTAATCATTTCTTTTTATATTTTTGTGCTGATTTAAGTAATTTAGCAAGCCATCTAGGGTCCTGCGATGCAGCAGCAAACATCTCACCCAGCTTGTTTATTTTCTCATCATCAGAGATAGCTATGTAAGTATCAAGAGGAGCACCACATCTATCGCAGTGAACAGCAGTTAATTTATTCTGATTTTTACACCTTTGACACTCTTTATAGGGCAATTTTGGTGGCGTATTAACCTCTTTCTGCGGATTAACTCCGTTTGCTCGCATAACAGCCTCATCCATATCTTTATCATTTAGATGCACATAAACAGCAGCCATTTTAGAGGATTGAGTCCAGCCAAAGTGCTTTTTTAATTGTTGTTCTGTTAATTGGTTAGCATAATTAGACGCTCTCGCGTGCCTAAAAGCGTGAGGATGCACAGGCTTATTGATTTTAGCTTCTTTACTAAGCCTCTGTAGCATTCGTCTTATAGATGCACCCTTGACTACACCATTCTTTTCCTCTTCTCTATTATTGCCTAATGCTCGCCAAAGGTTATCATCAGGTTTCAAGTATTTGTTTTCTTCTAGATAATTAACAAGGTAAGGAACCGACATCATTATCCCTACTTTTCTCATACCAGTTTTACCTTTATACTCTTTATTTCCGACCATTATATGCCCTAAACTGCCCTCAAGATTGATGTCCTTTACTCTCAAATGCATTAGCTCACCCACTCTAATTCCACTATCATAAAGAAGGGCTATAATTGCTCTGTCCCTTGTGTATTTTGAGGCATCAATAAGCTTCAAAACTTCTTCTGGCGTAAGTATATCCTCAGGTAGAATTCTCTTGTGATTTGATGGTAGGAATGTCTTAATCCAAGATACTTGTTTTGGATAATAATTATCCTCAATACTGCCCATCAAGTATTTATAGAAATATTTAGTAGTAATGCGTATTTTCAACTTCGTATTCTCTGCGTAATCTCCAGTTTCTACTTTTAGTATAGCACTTTGAATATCAGCCCTTGTTGCTGATTTATAGTCTTTTTTCTCACCATAAAGCTGGGTAAATATTCTCAAACAGTATAAATGCCTCAGTATAGTCTTCCTGTTCTTTCCTGATGCTATTAAGAATTGGGTAAAATCCTCAACAGCCTTATAGTTGCTTTTTGATAGATTAACTGTTATGCTCGACTGCCCACTGGCAGTTTCCTTTTTGTAGCCTTTAAAGTAACGGAGAGCATCCGCTAGTTCCATATAAAACACCTCTCTTATATATAAAAAGACGAGTATTTATACCTTATGATAACCTTTATATATAAGGGGTTAAAGGCTTCAGACTACAAGTAATACGCCTTGGCCGGGATTCGAACCCGGGTTACAACCGTGACAGGGCCGTATGCTGACCACTTTTAACCTCTTCCCTTAGACTAAGAGCTTTGTTTCTCATGAAATCACTTTCTTTTTGAAGGACTGCCCAAGTATAATTTCTTTGCCTGCTTCCATACATTCCAGGCAACCGCAAAAGTTATTATCTCTACCTCTCTTCCACGCGTTGCTTTTTCCAGAGTAATCCTGTACTTTTTCTCCATGTAGTCCAAAAACTCTTTGTCATACTTTTCCATTATACCATCTTAAAGCCATATTTTCACCAGCACCTATTTTCTTGTAAACACCGCATCCGCATCACGAATCCATTTCTTGCCATCAGCCGATCTTTCGAATAAGACAGTCATGCGTTTTCCATTTTTGCTTAATCTGCCCTCCATGCGCTGATGGAATCCTGGAGCTGCCCTCCATATCCTCCAGATTTGCGACTTCATACTCATCGAATAAATGCGAGATACACCACGTGTATCCGATCCCAAGACTGTGAAGTTATGCGAGGAGTCATCTCCACCAATGACCCAGTAAGTAGGAAATCCGATTCGAAGCTTGCCTACGAGGAATTGTTCATCTGCAAGCCACGTAAAGGTTGCTGACGAGTTGAACTCTCTAGGTCCTTGTCCTCCAGCAAGTTTATAGGTTTCCTCCGACCAGCGGATTCTAGTCTTCCAATGGCCTACCAGAGGTGCAAGAGGCCGCAACGCAGAGACAGATGGTCCCCTAGCCCATGCTTTTGTGATCTTTGGTTTTTTTGATACTATTAAATCACCAATATTAATTTAGAGAAATAAATTAATAAAAGAAGACGCCTTGGTCGGGATTCGAACCCGAGTCGCAGCCGTGACAGGGCCGTATGCTGACCACTACACTACCAAGGCACGATATTATTTTGCTGTGATTATTTAATAATCATACGTTAATGGCGCCCCGAGCAGGACTCGAACCTGCGACCTATCGGTTAACAGCCGATCGCTCTACCTGCTGAGCTATCGAGGCACGTATTAGCCATTCAGTTGTTCCGTTATCAGCCTTTTTATTACGATTGGATCTCCCTGCTTCTTTGTGCGCGACAGCACTACGCCTATGAGGAACTGCAGAGCATCGTTGTTCCCCTTCCTGAAATCTTCAACTGCCTTCCTGTTTTCTTCTATTGCCTTGACTACAATATTTCTTAATTCATCATTATTTATGTGTATCGAATTCTTTTTTGCGAGCTCCCTCGGAGAAATTCCGGTATCGACATATTCCTTTATCAGCTCCTTTGCGTATCGCTCGGTTATTTCCTTGCTTTCCATCATCTGAAGAAGCTCGACGAACATTTCCGGCTTAACCTTGGAATCCTTTATGCGCTCGGAGCGCCAGTTCAGGCTTTTCATGAGGTAATTTGATATCCAGTTTGCCACGGTTTTAGGGTTTTGGTACATCTTGCAGCACTTCTCGAAGAAATCAGCGATGTTCTTGTCGTAGTATATCATGACCTTGGACGTATACTCGTCAATTCCATATTCCTTTATGAATCTTGCAATCCTTATGTCCGGTAACTCAGGCATAGTCGAGCTTATCCTGCTAACCCATTCCCTGTCTATTTTCAGCATCGGAAGATCAGGATCGAATATGTAGCCGTAATCCTCCTCGTATTCCTTGGACCTGAGCTTCTTAGTAGTATTAGTATTGGCGTCAAAGTGCCTTGTTTCGCGGCTTATTTCCTCCTGCATCCTTGCCAGCCCGTTCTGCCGCACTATCTCGAAGTTGAGCGCCTTCTCCACGTTCTCGAATCCGGTTATGTTCTTGAGCTCGACCCGCTCCCCGTGTGTCGATACGTTCGCATCTATCCTTATGGAGCCCTCCTTGGTGGGCTCGTAGATTCCTATGTGCTCGAGGATCGAGGACAGCTTCTCGAGGAAGTCCCTTGCCTCCCTTGGCGACTCGAAATCCGGCTCTGTCACTATCTCTATCAACGGGGTTCCGGACCTGTTGTAGTTTATGAGCGTGTATTTTGCGTTTGTTATTCCGCCTCCGACATATGCTATCTGCGCAGGGTCCTCCTCAAGATGCACGCGCCTTATCCTTATTTTCTTTTCACCTATCGCAAGTTGGCCGTTCTCCGCGATGGGCATCTCGTACTGCGTTATCTGGTAGTTTTTCGACAGATCCGGGTAGAAGTAGGTTTTTCTTGAGAAAAGCGACCTCTCAGCTATTCCGCATTCCAACGCCAAAGCAGCCATTATCGTGTAGTCTATCGCCATCTTGTTTATCTTAGGCTTGTAACCCGGGAATCCGAGGCATATGGGGCATGTGTTCTCGTTGGGTTTCGCGTTGCCGGAGCTGGTAAGATCCGCGCAGAACAGCTTTGTACGCGTGTTGAGCTGGCAGTGTATCTCCAATCCTATCTTTGTCATTTCAATCCCTCTATTGCACTGCCCAATGCAATTGTCTTCCCCTCGCAGAAGTGATTGGATATTATCTGGATCCCTACAGGAAGCCCTTCGGCGAGCCCTATGGGCACCGAAATCGTGGGCATGCACGCGAGGTTTGCTGGAGTTGTGAGCACGTCCATCGCGTATGTCTGCGCCGGAGTGAGCTTCCCTATATCAGAAAACGTCGGCGGCAGTATCGGCATCGATGGGGTTATCAGCGCGTCGAAATCCTTGAATGCATTCTTGAATTCCTTTATGATCAGGGAGCGCACCTTCAATGCCTTCAGGTAATATGCATCCCTGAATCCTGCCATGCGTGCGTATGTTCCAAGTATTATCCTCCTTTTGGCCTCTTCGCCGAATGCGCCGGACCTTATCCTTGAGAAATATGAGTCAAAATTGTCCTCTGATTGCTCCTGCTTGCCGTACCTCAGGCCGCAGTATTTTGCAAGGTTCGTGGAAGCCTCGCTCATCGCGATAAGATAATATGCAGGAAGCGCGTATTTCGTAAGAGGCAGCGACGTCTCCTTGCATTGTATGCCGAGAGACTGCAGCTGCTCCAGCCTTTTGAGCACCAGCTTCGATATCCTCTCGTCAACGTTCTCGGTGAAATATTCCTTCGGGACGCCTACCCTTAATTTTTTTACGTCTTCATGCACGTATCTCGTATAGTCTTCAGACGGCCTTTCCACGCTTGTGGAATCCAATGGATCGTACCCGGAGATAATGGATAGCCCGAGCGCTGCGTCCTCCACGGATTTTGATATTATCCCTATCTTGTCCATGCTGTTGGAATAGTCTATCAATCCGTATCTGGATACAATTCCGTATGTAGGGGTAAGCCCCACGGTGCCGGTGAATGCGGCTGGAGCGGTTATGCTGCCTCCTGTAGACTCGGCTATCGCCATATGGGGAAAGCTTGATGCTGCCGTAAGGCATGCGGCGCCGCCGCTGCTTCCCCCGCAGGTCCTGCTCTTGTCTATCGGGTTCTTTGGCACGGAATAAGAGCAGTTTATCGAGAAGGTGCCGAACCCGAACTCGTCCTGGGCTGTTTTGCCCAGTATGAACGCGCCGGCATCCTTTGCCTTAGACACGCATGTCGCATCGAAAGGAGGCACATACCCATCAAGGACCTTGGATCCCGCGGTTGTTCTTATCCCGTTCGTGCATATGCAGTCCTTGACAGACACAGGAAGCGAATAGAGCATGCCTTCGCTCTTCGGCATTTCCACATGCTCGTTCAGAGTTATAAAAGGAGAGTATTCCAGCTGTATTCTTTTCGATTCCTCGATGGTCTTATGCAAGAACTCTGTTATGTCTACGTTTCCATCCTTTGCCGCCTTCACGTGTTCGCTAACAGTTTGTATTAATGTAACCACCTATAGTATCTTGGGTCCCTTGAAATAGTTATCTTCCTTGCTGATAGAATTAGACAGCGGGTCCCAGTTTACCCTCTTAGGCTTGTCCTCCCTCCATATGTTCTCGAAATTGATTGCATGGAACGCGGTATCCTCGTTCTGGAGGAATCTATCAAGCTCGTCGAGCATCTTGAACGAGCTTATGACCTCGCCAAGCTGCTTCGTATAGAGCTCCTTCTCCCGCTCGGTAAGGTCAAGCCTTGATATAAGGGCTATGTGCTCAACAAGCTCCTTGTCTATCTTCCAGTATTCTACCATTTTAGCACTGCCTGAATTAGTTGTTCATTTCAGCTATTTAAATATTCTGTATATTCGATATTCTGCAGTTTCGCCTTGCATATTCCCGCTATTCCATAAATCCAAAACATTTTTAGAGTGCCAACTTCAATATTATTGCAAGTGGTTTAATGGTCAATGCAACCAAGAGTTCGAAGGCACAGCAGGATTCTAGGACTTACACAACCGATGACTTGCTGGATATTGTAAGAAACTACAATTATGAAGGCAAAGACAGGCACACATCGTTGCAGATAAAGGCAGCGGCCAAAAAGATCGAAAGGTCGCTGGAGCTGTTTAAAGAGGGGAGGGCATCCACGGAGACTACGCGCAAGGGGCTTGAGGGCCTGAAGGAGTTCTTCGAGCTGACAGGAACCAATGAGCAAAGACAAGCAGTAGGCGCGACGGTGAACGCCTTCATTGAAAACAATTATAAGAACGTGCCGAAAAGCCATGAGGAAGCTTACGAAAATGAAAGCACAGGAAGCAAGAGCAGCGGAGGGAAGCCATCAAGGCTGAAAAGGTACATAGCCATGGGGGCGCTTGGCTTTGCACTCCTTTCGGGCACGCCTTCAAAGTCTTTCGCGGAAGGCCCTACTCAAGGGACACGGTATGCGCAAAGCATAAATTCGCAAGCGGCTTACAAAATGGCGGTATACGAAAGGGCGCAGGACGACTACTACAACAAATACAAGAAAGAGGTTGAAAATAACGTCGAATCAATAGTCGGAAAGAAACTGCCGCAGGCCAGGACGGTATCCATCATAAAAATAGACATAGAGCACATGTCAGAGTTGCATTTTGCCCAGCAAAAGCAGATGAAGAGCCTGTTTGACAAATTGACTATCGGTTGGGCGCAGGCAAACCCGCAAGTTGCAATCATCGCAAGGAAACAGAACTCTGAAATCGAAACGTACAGGATAAAACAGCAGGATTACTACAACAAATACCAGAAAACGGTGGAAAGCAACGTCGAGCTAATAGTGGGCAAGAAGCTGTCCACATCGCAGACCACGTCTATCATAATCAAGGATGTCGAGAACATCGCAAGCCTTCACTTTTCTCAGGAAAGGCAGATGGACCAATACCTGGATAGGCTTGCCAAGGACAGGCAAAACATGGCAGTCCAGGGAAGCGAATATAGGCAGGAGCAACAGCAGGAACTGGCAAGAAGGCAGGCACAATACCAGAATGTTGAGGCGCATAAGCGCAATCAGTCGGTAGCCGTAAAGATGATGGAGACCCAATCCGTCGTGAGCACAGGCATGGGCATCATAGGGGAGGCCCTTTGGATAAAGCATAGCATGTAGCAAGCCATTACGGAGCCAGCCTTTTCCTATCCCTTGGGAAGAGCGAGGCCTCCCTTATGTTCGCTAGCCCGATAATTTTCATAGCGAGCCTTTCCAGGCCTATGCTCCATCCAGCATGCGGGGGCGCGCCAACCCTGAACGCATCCACGTAGAACGCGAAGTTGTCTGGGTTCAGGCCCTTTTTCTTGAGCGCCTCTACGAGCAGCTCGGGCTTGTGGATACGCTGTGCGCCGCTGCTTATCTCAAGCCCCTTGTATATGAAATCGTAGCTGTTCGTAAGCTCCGGATTATCGCTCTTGGGCATGCTATAGAATGCCCTAACAGCAGTCGGATAATCCTTGACTATTACCGCGTCACCGTAGATCTCC
The DNA here is from genome assembly GCA_028866575.1 of Candidatus Micrarchaeota archaeon. Classification (NCBI taxonomy): domain Archaea; kingdom Nanobdellati; phylum Microcaldota; species Microcaldota archaeon. Next base: position 67,409 of record JAGWHU010000005.1, read on the forward strand.
TGAAGCTTTTCCTCGTTCTCCCTTGACAGGTCGCTTCCCTCGTTAACTGTTACCCCCTTCTTCTTAAGCGCAGCGACAGCTTCGCCGTAGGTAGTTACCCTCACTTCAGGGACCTTCAGCTCCGAACCGAGGGTTTTCAGGTCCTCCTGGTTCTTCTCCATTACGCTCTTTATTATGTGCACTACACATCCCGAGAGGTATTCTATCGCGTCATCCGCATCGGCGAACGCCACCTCTATGTCCATTTGCGTTACCTCCGTCAAATGGTATGTGGTGTTCGACTTTTCCGCCCTGAATACAGGAACTATCATGAATACCTTGTCCATTCCCCCGACTAGGGCAAGCTGCTTGTACAGCTGTGGCGACTGTGCAAGGAACGCTTCCTTCTCAAAATACACAACCGGAAACACCTCCGCACCCCCTTCTGTCGCCTCGCCTACTATTGTCGGGGTCCTTATCTCGGTGAATCCCTTCTCCGCAAAGAAATCCCTGAAGCTCTGCAGTATCGTTGATTCTATTTTGAATATAGCCCTGCACTCCAGCCTCCTTAGGTCCACATACCTATGGTTCAGCCTCACATCGATATCTGCGGGCACCTTCCCGGTTATCTCGAAAGGTATCTGCCTTGAAAGCGGATTCAAATCCGTTATTTCCTCCGGTATTACCTCAAACCCCTTCTTTGCCTCGCTGTTCCTTTTTATTACGCCTTTTACCTCTATCACGCTCTCCTTCGGCAGCATCATATTCTTCAGGGTTTGTTCGTTAATTTCGCCTTTCTTCCCTATGACCTGGACCAGGCCCGTGCTGTCGCGCAGTATAAGAAACGTGATCTTGGCGGTGTCCCTTACTTCATGAACCCAGCCTGCCAGTACAACGTGCTTGCCGTCCATCCCTTCATTAAGCTCGCTTATCAAGTGCGTCCTCATCATAAACTCATCATGCGCAATGGGCTAATTGCAGAATAATATATTATGTGCAATACCTTTTTATGCTGAATGTCGGATTAATACTGGACACTAAGTCGCGAAGTGAATTCCGTGCTTGTTTATTTTGACATACCATCGCTGTTAAGGTTCCCGGTATCGCCGCTGTTCCCTTCGGGAATGGGGGAATTCATCTTTGTAATATCATATTTCATCTGGTTTTACTTTGACATAATAAACCAGGTATTTGCCACATTCCGGAACAGGAATGCAAAAGTAAGTATAAAGAACGACAAATTTTCCATAGTGGCCATATATATCGGCTACATCGCGATACTGTATACCGTAGGCTGGCTTGGTGGCCTGAGGGTTTCCACAGGGTTTGGCGGAATGCCGGTATGGACTTTCTACCTCGGGCTGGCTGTGCTCTTCCTTGGCATATTCATGAGGCTATGGAGCGAATACACGCTTGGAAGGTTCTTCACGTATCCGGTAATGGTGCTAAAAGGCCATAGGCTGGTGCGGAGGGGCCCATACAGGTATATAAGGCACCCGTCATACCTTGGGGGATTGCTGATAGTGATGGCATTCGGATTTGTGGTGCGCTCGTGGATCGGCGTGGTAGCAGCGGCAGGCATAATCCTCCTCGCATACTCTTATCGCATATATCTTGAGGAGAGTGCCTTGAGGAGGAACTTCGGCAAAGAATACGAGAATTACGCAAGGAAAACAAAAATGCTGATACCGAACATACTATGAATTTCTGTCATATCGGATTTCTACAGTTTTCTGAGCTTGTCTACGAATGCCTTGGGGAATTTTTTACCCAGATGCCTTGCGGCAACGTTGACGGGCATCCACCTGTATTCCGAGTGCTCCTTGCTGATCTTGAATTCCTTGTGCGCCGATAATCCGCACTCGTAAGTTATCAGCATGAGGGACAATTTTTCCTTCTTCCTTGTTATTTTAAAATTGGATATTGAGGCATCAAATATCCCATTTATCCTCAAGGTGCTGCCGGGGATGCCCAGCTCCTCGTTAATTTCCCTTCTCAGCGTTTCCTCTATGTCGGAATTTAGCTGTATCCTCCCCCCTGGAAGGTCCCAGAAGTCCTGTTTTTCGTACCTGAGCTCCTCTTCGCCTGCCTTAAGTACAAGTATCCTGTTTCTGTCATTTAAAATCAGGGCCTTTATGCCTATTTCAAATTTAGCCTCCTCCGCCACCATTATCACAAGGAATCTAATTATAGTTTCAGTCTACTACATACTGTTTTATATGTTATTGTATTTGATACATTCGCTCATTGCGAACGTAAATTTTTATTGTAATCAACACCAATCTTCTTGATCTCTTCGGCTGAAAGCGTCATAACCGTATCGTTATCGAAAGCAGCCACAAGTGCGCCAGTCCTTGTTATTGCTATTTTTGTTGCTTTAGGTTCTCCAGATATACTGCCCGCGGTTTTATTATAATCATTAATTACTTTTTTTGCTAATTTGGCCTGTTCCGGCATTTTACGGACAAGTTCGATTAAGCTCATTATTTCTCCATTTATGTAATACATACCTCTTCCAGGTTTTTTAGCCTCGTCCGTCATTTCTTCAAATGATCGTAGGGGCGGAGATACTTGGAAAAACCGAAATGATTGAACGTTCTTTGGCAACATATGTAGAATTTTATGGGGATCATCATCGCTGAATGTTACCTTTGGACTCCCTAATATCGCTGTTGTATATCCTTTTCTAGTACTGTAGCCGAACTGCACATGAAATTTTGTTTTTTCTTCTGTTCTATTCTTAAGTGTAGTTGCCATACTATCATTGATACTATAAAATCAGTAATATATTAATTTTTTGATTGGTTTTGTCATCGGCTTGATTTTGGAAGATCCCGTTGGTGTGAATTGAACACACAACCTGCCGCTTTCTAACATTTTCCTGTTAGCATAACAGACTACAGGCGGCCGCTCTGCCATTGAGCTACAACGGGATATTGATTATTTAAGCATTAATATTTAATATTCTTTATAGACGCACCAAATTCGCCGTAGCGCATTGGATATTATAAAAAGTAATATTATTAATGTTTAATTGATTATGGATTTGGTATTGTAAAAATATTAATGATTTGATTGATTTAAATGGTCCAACAGGAGAATGATGAAAATGTCTCCATAAGGAGCAATATATCCAAGGACGTGATAAGGAAGTATCATAGGGCACCTATGGCACTTTACCGCATCAAGGACGTATATGCCGACGTAACGACAAACCCCAATTTTGTAGACTCCCTTTTGGTGATTGCGGCTCTGATAGCTTTCGGGGGCGCATTCCCCTTCTATCCGATAATAATGCTTGCGCTGATCGCATTTGCCCTTTTCATAGTGACGCTAAGGCATGCATTCCTGGGCCTGATAGTACTCATGGCCGTCATATTCCCCATGCTCATGTACCAAACCCCATCTTTGGCATATATCTTCATCATGATAATGTCCATAGGCCTGGTCTTTGGATACAGGCATTACAGGACATTCATATTCGCAGCCATTCTCCTTCCGCTGGCGCTGTCGCCTTTGGGATACATATTCGCCATACCCACGCTGATAATAGGCGTTCTCATAGTAGGCTACAGGCGCTCGGCATTTCTGGGCGTGCTGTTCGTCCTCGGCGTCGTCATGCTTTCAGGGGTAACCGGCGTGCAGAACACCGGCTACATATCCTACAATGCCCAGATAGCGCACAATAAACTGGCCACTACTCCGGCATTGAATTATTCCGTTCCGAACAAGCAGGGGGCAAGCATGCTAACGTTCCCTGGCGACGTGGGCGTGGTAACGGCCAATATCGGGAATCAGAACATAGTGAGCTACATGTATTCGGAGTTCGCGGCCCTTTTCATGGCCTTGGAGGTGCAGCCGCTGCAGTACATGATTGACCTCATAGGAATAGTCATAATTGTGATGTTTATCGATACCACTGCGGTAGCCAGCAGATCCGCATACAAGGGCGCCGAGGCAAGCCTCATAGGAATAGGCTATCCGCTGATATATTTTGCAGTATCCCTCTCTTTCAGGAACAGCTTCACGTACTTACTCCCCCTTGGAAGCTTCATAATAGCACCGGCATTCATATACATACTGGAGCTTTACAAGATTGACGTTGTGAAGGCACTTGACGTTAGGAAGGAGGACCTCAGGCTAAAGTTCGGGGAGGCCTTTGAAGACTTGATATACAGCAATACCTCCGATAAATTCTCAGACATAGGGGACTACGAGGCTACAAAAAGGGAGCTGAGGAGCGCCATAATCTCCCCGATAGAGCAAAAGGCGGTATCCAGGGCGTATAACATAAAGCCCATAAAGGGCGTACTTCTGTTCGGGCCCCCTGGAACCGGGAAGACCCTTCTCATGAGGGCCATAGCAAACGACATAAGGGCAGGGTTTTTCCTGGTTAAGGCACCGAGCCTCATCTCTTCTTCGCCGGGTGACACTGAAAGAAGGCTTGCCAATATATTTGCAACCGCAAAGAAGAATGCGCCCTGCGTGCTGTTCTTCGACGAAATCGATTCAGTAGCTAGGAACAGGTCCCAGGTTAACGTGGACGAGGTGCACAGGCAGATCCTTTCGGAGCTGCTCATAGAGATGGACGGGTTCCAGCAACTGAGGAACGTAATAGTGGTAGGTGCTACCAACGTGCCAAACCTGATAGACCCGGCGCTCCTGAGGCCGGGAAGGTTCGACAAGGCGATATACATGCCGTTGCCGGACTTCAATGGAAGGAAAGAGATTTTCAGGATATACCTTAGCAGATTACCAGTATCGAAGGACGTGAAGATAGACGACCTAGCCAAGATGACGGAGAGGTTCACCGGAGCTGATATAAAGACGCTTTGCGACAACGTCGCGCAGGAGATAGCGCAGGAGGCCGCAAGCCAGCACAGGGTTTTGGAAATAACCCAGGAGGACCTGAAGAGCTTCATACTGGCGACCAAGCCGTCAACTTCGCTCTCGCAGCTGAAGGATTACGAGAAGTTCAAGATTGACTTTGAAAGGAGGACCCTGAAGCAGGAAAAGATAGAGAAGTACAAGGAAACCGCGATAGAGGACATAGTCGGGCTTGATGATGCGAAGAATTCGGTTGTTGATGCAATAAAGGTGCCGATGGAGCATCCGGAGCTGGTCAAAAAATACAACGTCAAGGCGATAAAGGGCATATTGATGTTCGGGCCCCCGGGAGGAGGAAAGACGATGTTCATGAGGGCTATAAGCAACGAATTGAAGGGCGTTACTATGCTTGATATAAACGGTGCGGAAATAGGCCAGCAGAGCTCAGCAAAGGCAACCGCTGCGATAAAGGACATATTCAACCGCGCCGTGGAGAACGCGCCGTCCATATTGTTTATAGACGAGCTAGACGGGATAGCCCCGAAAAGGAAGCATGCAACTGAAAAGGGCGTCCAGCTCACGGATGAGTTCCTACAGGAGATGGACGGTCTCAAGGAAACGCAGGGAGTTGTGCTCGTATGCGCTACCAACAGGCCCAGCTCGCTCGATCCTGCAATACTTAGGCCGGGAAGGTTCGACAAGCTGGTATTCGTAGGGCCGCCTGACGAGAAGCACAGGGCGGTGATGTTTGAAAACTACACAAAGAACGTCCCTCTCGGCGGCGATGTGGACTTCAACGAGCTGGCGAAGGAGACTGAGGGATATACCGGTGCCGACATAGCCAACATATGCAGGGAAGCGAAACAGAAGGCGCTTAACGAGAGCGTGAGCACCGGCAAGGAGGTTGAAATAGCAATGGCCAGCCTGCAGGAGATAATAAAGAAATTCAAGCCCTCCGCGCCCGATGCCCTGGTAAATTCGTACAAGGCGTTCCTGGACAAGTACGGGCAGAGATAGCTACTTCCTGTTTTGCACCAGCCTGCCCGCCATGGAGTTGCTCTTGAAAATCCTTGAATCGTCGTTGACGTATATGTGCAACTTGCCGTTCCACATTCTCACGTCGCAGAACTCCATCTTCACGAAATCGTTTGCCTTGAGGCCCGCAGTCACCAATGCTGACGAGCCCCAGCATGAAGCATTCATCGTATTGGCAAGGTCGGTAACTACGCATGAAGCAACCGCTATCTGACCCTGGCTGCCCAGCCTGTTCACGTACCTTATCGGGCTTATCTCAACGACCCTTCCGGCAACATCAACCTTCCGCAGCTCCTCCTTTATTGAAGAATAGTCGGCTATGGGCTCCACCTTTGATTGGGTTATCCTGTTTATGTTGCTTGTACTGGTCAGTTTCAACCCGCTGGAAAGATCCAAAACTGCGTTGCTCACAAGCACATTGTCGCCGCGCTCGAATGGGTTAATGTCAACGGACTCCGAAAGCTTGCCGTCTAGGCTCAGCGCCATCGTCGAGCCTTCCTCACCAAGTATCATGATCCTCTTCTTTGCAACGCTGCCGTTGCCTGTAGGGTTGAAAATCCTGTAAACCTTGTCCTTTATGTTTACGGTGTTGTTTTCCCTCTTGGCATCGATTGAGCTTAGCAGCTCTTTTATTGTGAAATTCGTCTTCGTTGCCTGATGGTTCGTGTTTTCCAGTATGTATTCCGCCTGCTCCCTTGTTATGAAGCCGGAAAATTTATCAACGACCTTTTCCAGATCAGACATCCAATCACTATCCTTTGGAGCATAATATATAAAACATCTATCAAGAATAGGGTTTATTCCCGTCCAAAAGGCTGCATTAACCGGAAATGGGCCCGCGGAGAGTCGAACTCCGATCCTCAGCGTGTAAGGCTGATATCTTAACCGTTGGACCACAGGCCCCATTAGCACCTACAAAAAGCTATTCTATTTTGTATAACAATCTAGATATCCCTTTCGGATTCATTTGCTTGCGAGATGCGCAGTATCTATCACGTACCTGCCCACGCTGCCGGAGAACTCAACATGGCTTTCGGTTATCTCTATCCGCTTCTTGAACAGAGGCGCGTCAAGTACGAATGATTCAGCCTCTCCTCCCTCAAACAGCATGTTGATCCTGTATTTTTTATGCAATGACGAAAGCTTTTCGATCATCTCATCGTTTATGCTTGCCCCGAGGAAGTCCTTGCCAAAGCCCTCCGCGGCTACCTGCGTGACTATGACACTGTAATTTCTTGCAAGCTCCGACAGCTCAGCCATCGGGTCTATATGCCATATAGGGGATATGGCGCTTATCGATAATTTCCTGCATATGGCCTCTATCCTTTCCTTTTGGTAAACGCTGGCAACAGCTCCAGTCACGAGCTCAGTCACGTTGTTTTCAACTAGGGCCCTTTCAATGTCCTTAAGCTCATCCTCCTTCTCGCCCTTTGTGTCGTACACAACTTGCCTTATTCCTAGCGCTTCGGCCTGCATCGATGACAGGTTTATGTTTGGCTTGTGGAACATATAGCTGAAGTCGTTCTTGGAGACCATCGTTATCAGGAGCTCTACGCCGTTGCCCTTATCGTGCACTTTGTGCAGAGCCAGAGTGGAGTCCTTTCCACCACTAAAAAGGCATGCCATCAAATCCATCATCTCGCAGTGCTGGAGGGGCATATGTCCCTAAGCACGCACCTATCGCAGTGCTTTGCCCTTGCGGTGCAGACGTCCCTTCCAAGTGCTATGAAAAGGTGCGTCAGGTTGCCCCAGTCCCTTTTATCGATTAACTTCATGAGCCTTTTTTCTATCTTGTAAGGGTTATTCGTCCTTGCCAGGCCTAGCCTGTTGGCAACTGTGATGCAGTGAGTGTCTATAGCTATGCCTTCGTTGATCCCGAAGGCGTTTGCAAGTATTACGTTTGCCGTTTTTCTGCCCACGCCACTCAACGTAGTTAGCTCCTCGAGCGTATCAGGCACCTTAAGATCGAATTTGTCCCTCAGCGCCCTTGCGGTCTTTATTATGTTCTTGCCCTTCGCCCTGTATAGGCCTATGCTCTTTATGTAAGGATACAGCTGCTGCGGCCGCAATTCTGCAAAATCCCCTATTGATCCGTATTTCCTGAACAGCCGCGCGGTTATCTTATTCACCTGCTTGTCCTGCGCCTGCGCCGATAGCATGGTTGCCACCAGGAGCTCCCATTCCCCTGAATGCCTGAGCGAAGTTTCCATCTCGCTGCGGTATTTTCTCTTGAGCCTCCTGAGGATCTCGTTTGCATATGCTTTGGCTTCCATCGCCTAGTACCCCTTGTATCCTTCCTTCTCAACGTTCCCGCAATTTAGGCATTTGAGTATTGTAGTCATTCCCTCATCGCCCCTTACCATCTGGTCCAGTACAACAATGGCCTTGCCGTGGCCGCATTCCGGGCATTCGTGCTCTATCCAGTTGGTGAATTCCTTCCTGTATCCGCACCTCATGCATTCTACGTACACATCGTTCCCGTAGTCCTTTGGAAAAATCATAATCTTGCAATTGGGGCAGAAGTTGTCCATCCTAGCGCCTAAAATTAGCATCCATGCCGTGCCATTAAAGTGCTGAGTATATACATTGCATTCTCAGATTTAAATAAATATCATTGTTAAATTATATTCATGGGGTCTCCAAGGCTTTTGGATGATGATAGCGCCAGGAAGCTTGCATCTGGGCTGATCAAGCGCTACAGCGACGCGCATTATTACCTTGACTTTAGGACACCGGTGGATCTTGTCGCGGCTGCAATACTCTCTGCGCAGACAAGGGACGAGGTAGTCAACAGGATAACCCCTGACCTGTTCAAGAAGTACAAGACCGCAAAGGATTATGCCAATGCAAATCCAGGCGAGCTTGTCGGGATGATAAGGAGCGTGAGCTTTGCAGGCAACAAGGCCAAAAACATAATCAATACCTTCAGGGCAATTGAGGAAAGGCATTCGGGAAAGGTGCCGAAGGAGATGCAGGAGCTTGTTGAGCTTCCGGGAATAGGAAAGAAGACGGCAAACACGATACTGATAAACGCGTACGGCATAGTTGAGGGCATACCTGTAGATACATGGGTAATAAAACTGTCGCAGAGGCTGGGACTCAGCCTGAACAGCAACCCCGAGAAGATAGAAGACGACCTGAAGAAAAGGATACCTAGGCAGTATTGGGGCAAGTTCGGGTACGTGCTCAAGGCGCACGGCAAGGCCATCTGCCAGAAGGTGCCTTACTGCAGCAAATGCCCGGTTGAAGGCATATGCCCAAAGAACGGGGTTGCAAAGAGGCTTTGACATATGCAGATAATAGCTGATTTTCATACGCATTCAAGGTTCGCCATGGCGTGCAGCTCCAAGATTACCGTCAAAGGAATGGAAACTGCGGCATTTGAAAAGGGGATAAGGCTCATAGGCACCAGCGATTTCGTGCATGGGCTTTGGCTTTCTGAGCTCAAGGCAAACCTAGAGCAGGTGGGTGACACTGGTCTTTTCAGGGTAAATGGATCGGACTCTGGAGTCAGGTTCATTTTGAGCGGCGAAGTATCAACAATATTCACAGGAGGCGACAACAGGGTAAAGAAGGTCCATCATGTAATAACGCTTCCGGATTTTGATTCTGTGGATATGCTAAGGGAGGCGCTTTCCAGGCATGGCAACCTGGAGTCCGATGGAAGGCCGCAGCTTTCCATGAGCGCGGCGCAACTCGTAGAGGAGGTTTTCAAGGTAAGCAGCAAGTCTATGGTGTTTCCTGCCCATGCCTGGACCCCGTACTTCGGGGTTCTCGGCTCGCTTTCCGGGTTCAATTCCATAAAGGAAGCTTATGAAGACCAGGAAAAGCACATACACGCCCTGGAAACAGGGTTGTCAAGCGATCCGCAGATGAACTGGATGGTTTCCAGCCTTGACAAGTACACGCTCCTTTCCAACAGCGACATGCACTCGCTTCCGAAGCTGGGAAGGGAGGCGAACGTGTTGGAGCTTGAGGAAAAGGACTTTTCCTACGGTGAAGTGATAGGAGCAATAGAAAATAAGGACGTCAGGCGTCTGAAAAGCACCATTGAATTCTATCCAGAGGAGGGCAAATACCATTTTGACGGCCATAGGCAGTGCAAGTTTTCTGTGGATCCGACGAGGAGCGACCTTGCTGTTTGCAGGGTGTGCGGCAAAAGGCTCACAATAGGCGTATTGCACAGGGTGAAGGACCTGGCCGACAGGCCGATAGGGTACAGGCCTAAAAACGCAATACCTTATACCAGCCTGGTGCCGCTTATAGAGATCATAGCATACGTGATGCGGAAGAGCATATACACGCCTGGCGTAGTATCCGAGTACAGGAAGCTCCTCTCCATAGGAAAGGAATTCGACATACTTGCTAATGCAGACCTTGAAACCATAAGAGAAAACTCCTCTGGGGACATAGCAGATGCGATAGCCAACGTCAGGGCCAACAGGATAACCATAATACCAGGGTATGACGGTGTGTTCGGTGAGCTTGAGCTCCTGAACAGGAAGAGGAAGCCGGAAAGCGGCGAAAGCAGGCAGAAGGCGCTTTTCGGATAGGGAATATGCGCTCACATCTGGACTCATTGCAGGCAGAGATGTTGCATCGTCATGCTTTGTAACGCGCATGCACTGCCTTCCAGCAGCATAATATACAAATGGGATTCAGAGCATACAGCAAGGATTATATACCTATTCCAACATAATAGATATGTAATATTTAATCCCTTAATGTAAGAAAGCTAAGGTTCGAATTTTTATGAAAAAGAATCAATTAAAAGACAAATTAGTGGCAGTAGTAAGGATAAGGGGCAGGGTTAACGTTAGGTCTGACATAACAGAGACGCTCAACAGGCTAAACCTCAAGAGGGTAAGCAACTGCACGCTGGTAAAGGTAACGGACTCCTACAATGGAATGCTAAACAAGTGCACCAACTATGTCGCATACGGCGAGATAGACGAGGCAACGCTCTCAAAGCTGCTTGAAAAGCACGCCAAGGAGCTCAACGCCAAGGAACTGCTTGACGGGAAATACGATGCGGAAAAGGTAAGGAGCCATCTGCCCTTCAGGCTGCATCCGCCCAGGCACGGCTACAAGAGCACCAAGCTGCACTTCAAGCAGGGAGGCTCCCTAGGATACATGGGCGCGGAAATAAACAAGCTCATAATACGCATGGTGTAAAAATGGTTGTCAGAAGGGAAAAAAGAGACAGGAAGTACCTTGGAACTCGCAGGTGGGGGGCCGGCAACATAAAGAACGCCCGAGGAAAGGGCGACCGCGGCGGGGTAGGAAAGGGCGGCAAAAAGCACAAGTGGACCTACGTCACCGCAAAGACCCCGGAGCTCATAAGGAGCGTTGGCTTCAAGCCATGGAGCAGGAGCAGGCTCAAGGAGATAACCCTTCGCAACGTTGACAGGATGCTGGCAGATTCAAAGGACAACGTAATTGAGCTCAAGAACTACAAGGTATTGAGCAACGGCTCGCTGAGCAGGGCCATAACGATAAAGGCAAGCGGCTTTTCCGCGACCGCAATCGAAAAGATAAAGAGTTCTGGCGGCGATGCCGTAAAGATCTAATTAAGGCAAGTTAATGTCTGAATCCCTCAAGATTGCTTTTTATACCGATACGTTCCTGCCAGCTGTTGACGGGGTCGTTATATCCATACTCAATTTCAAGAGAGAACTAGAGAAGAGGGGCCATGAGGTATACGTATACGCCAGCGGCACCGGCAAGACAAGGCAGATGGCTGGCAAATACAAGAACATAGTCGTGGTCAGGGGCGTAAGCTTCAGGAGATACCCGCAGTACAGCGTTGCGCTCTTCCCGCTCGGCTCAAGGCTAAGGACAATGAACCTAAGGATGGACATAAACCACGCGCATACCCCATTCATGATGGGCATGCATGCGCTCCTGCTGTCCAAGTTCGACAAAACCCCGGTAGTTGGTTCGTTCCATACGCTTTTCACGGACAGGTCTGTAATAAGGGAGTATGTTGTAGGCAACAGGAGGGTCACAAACACCATAATAAAGTATTCATGGAAGTACGCAAGGCTGTTCTACAACAAGTGCGACGGGGTTGCAGCGCCGAGCGATGCGATAAGGAGGATGCTAAACGGCAAGGGCATAAGGAATGTGGATGTCATAGCAAACGGCGTTGACATAAGGAAGTTCAATCCTGAAGTAAGCGGATACACAATAAGGAAAAGGTTTGCAAAGGGCGACGAGAAGCTCGTGATGTATGTTGGCAGGATAAGCAAGGAGAAGAGGCTTGAAACGCTGATAAAGGCTGCCGGAGCGCTGAAGAAAGAGAGGATAAGGTTCGCAATCGTAGGGGCTGGGCCAGCCCAGGAGCATTATCAAAGCATGGTGGAGCGCATGCACCTCCAGGACAGGATAAAATTCGCGGGATTCATAGACAACTCTGAATTGCCGAGGTACTATGCAGCGTGCGACGCTTTTTGCATACCCTCAACGTTCGAAACCCAGGGGGTTGTGTCCCTGGAGGCGATGGCATCCGGAAAGCCGGTCATAGGGGCAGATTACCTGGCGCTCAGGGACGTCATAAAGGACGGCAAGAACGGGGAGAAATTCAGGCCTAACGACAGCATGGATTGTGCAAAAAAAATAAAGAAGGTTATAAATAATATTGACTCTTATAAAGAAATGAGAATTACGGCCAAAAGGTATTCAATAGAGAATACGACTACCGACCTACTAGACTTATACAGAAGAATATTAAATAATGAAAGTTCATAATCACACTAACTTTTAGTAATATCCAAGGCGATTTACTGGAAAACAAAGATCAACAGAAACAGATAAACAATACAGACCCGGCAAAGCCCGGAGGAGCAAATCCTAACCAGCATGGTGGCAGGGGCGAAAAAGTCGACAGCAACAGGCAGTCGCTGAACGTGCTGATAAAGGAGTCTAATAATCCCGAAGCCGTCAAGCTGAAGGACGAGATAGACAACCTGAGGAAGGAGAGGAGCAAGCTCATAACGCAGGTCAAGGACTGCAGGAGGAGGCTTAACTACAAGGAGGCGGAATCCGCGGCGATAGACAGGCTTTTGAAGATGAAGAAGGAGGAGGACAAGGACGGGAGCAAGAGGAAAAGGATAGGATACCTGAAAAGGCTAAAATCCAGGCTTGAATTCAAGATATCCACGGAGGCATCGTCCCTTGCGCAGGAGAAGGACATAATCAGAAAGATAAACGAGATAAACCAGGAGCTCGACGAGGCGCTTGCGCTGGTAAGGTTCGAGCGCAAGATCGGCTTCATAAGCAAGGACATCGAGGAGTACAAGAAGAACGTGACAGAGATAAACTCCAAGATAGTCGAGCTGGACTCAAGGCTCGATGGTTTATACGTTTCCCTGAGGAAGATTCTCGGCATAGGGAGCTGGCAGAGCAAGCCGCAGAGGCACAGGAAGGCGCAGTCTGCGGAAGAGCCTACGGTCAACCTCGAGGACATAGCGGTAATAAAGAAAAAAGATGCAAAAATAAATGACAAATAGAAAACAGAAAAACAATATACAAATAGGTGAATAATTGAAAGTTACTTTTTTTGGAGGCGCACAGGAAGTCGGAAGAAGCTGCGTCCTGATAAGCACTGGGAAGACAAAGATATTGCTTGATGCGGGCATCAAGCTCGGAGAGGTCGAGGAGCACCCGACAATAAAGGACGAGGAGCTCAAGAGCATAGACGGGATATTCATATCCCATTCGCACCTGGACCACATAGGCTATCTGCCGCACATATATTCAGCAGGTTACAGGGGTAGCATATACACGACAAAGCCGACCATGGAGTTTACCAACGTGCTGATAAGCGACTACATGCACATATCCAATCCGAGGGACGTGACAAAGGAGGGCTTGAACAGGCTGCAGAAGAGCTACAAGGTATGCGACTTCAGGAAGGATGTAAAAATCAACGACCTTACAGTCAGGTTTTTGCCTTCTGGGCACATAGTGGGAAGCTCGATGATAAGCGTAAGCGACGGCAAGAGCACGCTGATATACAGCGGCGACCTGAACCTGGCAAAGACAAAGCTGCTAGAGGGAGCTGACATGAAGGGGCTTGCGGCGAAGAGCCTGATAATAGAAAGCACTTACGGCGGCAAGAATGATATCTTCCCGGCAGAGGGAGTGGTTGCGCAAAAGATGCTTAAGGGCATAAAGGAAACCCTAAGCATCGGAGGCAAGGTCATAATACCGTCGTTCGCGGTCGGAAGGGCGCAGGAGATACTGCTCATGCTTGACGATTATGTTAATTCCGGGCTGCTGCCGAAGGTGCCGATTTACGTAGACGGCATGATAAACAAGGCGATGAGGATACACAGGCACAACGTCATATTCTGCAGGAAGGAGCTGCAGATGCGAATACTCATGAGCGATTACGATCCGTTCAAGAGCAGCAATTTTGTGCCGGTGGACAGCAAGAGCCAGAGGAGCAAGATAGTGAATGAGGAGGAAAGCTGCATAATAGTCACCACAAGCGGAATGCTTACGGGCGGTCCTGTAATATACTACCTGCAGAAGCTTGCGGGCAATTCTACAAACAAGGTAATACTTGTAGGCTACCAGGCGGAAGGAACGCCGGGAAGGCAGCTGCAGGACGGCGTCAAGAGGATAAAGCTTGACAAGTACAACGTGGAGGTGAAGCTTTCGGTCGAGTCGCACCACCTTTCAGCACATGCTGACAGGCGGCAGCTGGAGACGATGATAGGCAAGGTGAGCGGGCTCAAGAACGTGTTCATAATGCACGGGGAAAAGAGCAAGTCAGAGGACTTGAGGAGCAGCATATCGGGGAAGTACAAGGCGATAGTGCCGCGCAACGGGGAATCCTACGAAATTTAACTAGTTGTTGCAGATGTTGAGGCTGTCCAAGGGCGGAAGGGCCCATGGTATGATAAAGAGCATGCCGGGCGATTTCAGGGTAGAGGAGATAACGGCAGGCGGGGTCGTCCTGGAGATAGGAAAAAAATATTCCCCGGAAATGCTCGGGATCGGGGCGCAGGCGGATGGAAAATTCTCCATTTTTGTGATGCAGAAAACCGGATGGAATACCTCACAGGCGCTGAAGGCCATAGCGAGGAAGTTCAGGAGGGGCATAAAGTCTACCGCTTTCGCCGGCACCAAGGACAGGACTTCGGTTTCAACGCAGCTTTGCAGCATTTTCGGGGTAAGGCCGGAGCAGATTAGCTCGGTGCACATAAAGGACATAAGCATCAACGGCGCATGGTACAGCAATTCAAAAATAGAGATGGGCGACCTGATGGGCAACAGGTTCGGGATCCTCGCAAGGGATGCGCGCGATTGCAGCGGAATGGAAGGGATAATTTCCGAACTCCACGGTACTTTCCCAAATTATTTCGGGGAGCAGCGCTTCGGTAACAGGGGCGCGAACGTGGATATTGGAGTAGCAATACTGAAAGGGGATTTTGAGGGCGCGGCCATGAGCTTTCTAACGGAGACGCAGAACGAGACAAACGAGGATGCAATGGAATCAAGGAAGAGGCTTGCAGAGGAGCGCGACTTCAAGGATGCGATTAGATATTTCCCGCAGTATCTGAAATACGAAAGGCTGATGATAGAATACCTTTCCAGGTATCCGAACAATTACGCAAATGCGATAAGGAAGCTCCCTAGGTCGATATCCCTGATGCTTGTACACTCGGTAGAGGCGTACATATTCAACAGGGTCCTTGAGGAAAGGATAGCCAACGGCACATCAAAGCCGGAAAGCAAAGACCTCGTATGCAAGGCAAATGAATTCGGATTCCCGGACTTGAAGGAGGTTACCCCGTATGACAAGGACAGAAATGCGCAGTTCGCGGTGGGAAACATCATAGGATACGACACAAAATCAGTTACCGAAACGGAGCAGAGGCTGCTTGACGAGCTAGGGATAGGGATAGAGTCGTTCAAGGTCAATGGTCTCAATGAATTGAACTCGCGCGGAACCTACAGGGTCATGTTTGCCCCGTACAAGGATATTGGCTATGTCTGCAGAGACGATACCATGGAGATGCGATTCTCGTTGCCCGCAGGGTCCTATGCCACGGTGCTGCTGGAGGAGTTCCTGGATTATGGTTCGCCGGGATAGGGATTTGAACCCTAAATTCCCGAAGGAAACCGGTTGCCTTGTTTGCATCACAGATCAGCTCTTGAGATACGAATCTCGAGACCGGCGCGTTACCGGATTCCGCCATCCCGGCATTTATAAAATGACCTTCTCCACGACCTAAAGGTCGTGGTATCATTCAGGTAAGTGTTGTTTGCATAGATATATCTTGTTTTCGTATGTAATTCTGCAATGTTTTCTCGTCTCTTGGACCAACACTTCCGTTGCTGTACCCTGCAGTCCAGAA